>NZ_JAGGQY010000073.1:0-23369 GCF_018613105.1 Bacillus sp. ISL-77 | reverse complement strand
CATCCCCATGCCTGGAAAACCGCCCATTCCCATTCCTGGAAATGACATCATACCTTGTGAACCTAATGTCATGTTTTCACCTACTTTCTTTTGCATACTATGCTAAAAGAAAATATGGGAGCTTATTTTACCTATAAATTAGGCGAATTACCCACCGATTCTTATGTAAAAAACTAAAGGGATGCCTGCCAATGAAGCTGCTGAGCCATGGATATGACAAAGTGAACCCCCTCTTATTCACATAAGGTCGTGTACACCAATCCAAGGATCACATTTATAGACTAGAATAAGAATTTACCCATCAGCATCCATAAATTCACTACCTAAAATTCACTTTCCATCTTTTAAAAATTATAGTATAATATCATTTTGAAAAAACAGATAAACATCAGGAATTTAGTGAATTTTTATAATGGCATAAAGGAGTAAAATAGATGTCAAAAAATTACTGGCTCACCACAGAGGAAATGCTGGAAAAGAAAAAGCGCAAAAAGAACCTTACTTATAGTTTTATAGCCATAGGAACTGTTCTACTAAGCGCATTTGTAACAATCCTAGCAAACGGTATCTAACGATCTAGTAGGCAGAGCCCAATGTTATTTAACCTATAATTCCCATAAATAGGTTTGAATTTAACTTTTTTAATAAAATCTAAACGGTTTATTCATAGTTTGTTCATGATTAAGTAGTACGATTAATACATGAAGAGGACAACATTTAACTTTTTCTTTTTCATGACCCCCTTTTAATATATTTTGTTGATCCGGCATCTTGCCGGATATTTTTTTGTTAAGAAACTTTAACCATACCTCATCTAATTTATTTTTAATCTTTAAAATATTTTTATTTTAATTTTGATGTTATTACAATATAACTTGTTCGCAGTTAATCGTAATCCGATAATTTCCGTATATGTTTATTTTCAAGCGGTTAGAAATTGCTATTGGAGAACACTTGATATACCAATATTATTTACCTTTTTTCAAATATTTTTACTATTTCATTCCCTGTTCACACGAAAAATCCATTATGTTACTATCAGAATGGGATTGGAATCGTATTATCATTAGAAGACGAAGAATAAGGAATCAAGTCATCATGCCTTCCAAACCATTGTTGGAAAAAAATATTATTTTACGAGGTGTATGATGGAAGCAATCGAATCTGCTCAAATTGAAAACATGGAACTTTTACAGGAAATAGTTACTCTTAAAACGAAACTAAGCGAAATATATAATCAAATAGGCCCAAGCAGTTCCGAATACATTACACTTTCAATCAGACTTAATTTACTTATGAATAAATACTTTGAGGAAAAAACCGTAAATCTAATGAACTAGAAATGGCATGAAACAAACAAAAACCCCCTTATCTACAACTAGGTAAGGGGGTTTTTATCTGTTGAAATAAATCAACAGCCATGGAAATTAAAAAAGATGAAAAAAAATGATTTATAACCTTTATTTAACCATCATGACTTTAAATGTATTCATTTTCATTTTTATTTTTTTCCAATACAATTCGTATCATTTCAAAAAACAAGAAGTTAAAAAATACCCAGACACAGCCATAAACATAGCCCCCAACAATATCACTCGGGAGTATTTCGGTGGATGCAATATTCGCTATGGTTAACCCCATTAATAAAACTAAAGTAAATAAAAGGCCAAATACTGGCGTAATAGTCTTTTTTGGATGACGGACAAGTAAAAATATGCATGTCCCCATAAATAATGATTGTTAAAGTGGAACTAATATCTGGAAAATTATCTGAGTGTAATTTTCCTACAAACCCTAATGATTGAAGATAGGAAAAAATCTGCTTGATGGATTCATGAAACAACCTAGCTCCTAAAATTGATACGATAAGAAGAAGATACTCTAGCATCCTGTTCTTCCCTTTTCTCCAAATACGGATGGTGGTTATGCCGATAATTGCACCAATTGCATATGGAGATTGAAATAATAGAAACCCTTTTATCCAACTCATATAAATAGCAGACTTAACCATATATTCAGCTAGTTCATTAAACTGAGTAAACTCATTAAATAAATAGTCTTGAGCCATTCCCAGCATCAAGGTCACCATACCAATTAAAACTAAAGTGAGAAAAATAAGAAAGATCTCTGTTTTTCTTATGGTTTTTAGTCGATTAATTAACCATGTTGACAAACTAATAAAAAATGTTTTAATTTGATTTTTATTAAATCGATAGACCAAATATCCTGCTAGAAATACGGCTATAACAATAATAAAAATTAGAAAATATTTACTTGCTGCATGATGGAAAGCCCCCCAGCGAGGTCCCAAAACTTTTCCTAATGTAATAAAACAGAATCCCCATAAAAATGAACCGATATATGCAGGGATCAAAAATTTTCGAAATGGCATTCTAGAAATCCCCGAAATATAACCAGTAAAATGCCTAATCCCTGGAATGAAATAGGCAAAGACCAGCAATTTACTACCTGAACGTTCAAACCAAGCAGATATTTTTTTATATCTTTCTGGTCCTAGGTGAATATATTTCCCGTATTTTTCGATAAGTTTATAGCCCCCTGCCTTTCCAATCCAATAGGTTACAGTAATTCCTGCACCTCCTGAAACAAAGACTGTCATGAGAGCCAAAAGATAATTCATTTTTCCCTGAAATACAAAATACCCGGCGTAGCTCATTAGAAATTCGCCTGAAATAGGTAGGGCCATAAGTTCTAAAAAGATTCCTAAAAATAGAATCAGATAACTGTGCTGTTCAAATAAAGTGATTAAGTATGACATATAAATGCCTCCGTTATTTATAAAAACACTAAAATAAATAATCCATCAACTCTAGTTCTAAATACAATGTAGCACGATAAATGATTTCATTTTCCATCTTAATGAATTATTAATCTTGTATTAAGAGAACAAAAAGGATAATGGATAAAATAAAAAAGCTATTGCCTTTATGAAAAGGTTACTAGCTTTTTTACATTGGATAATAAAATTAAAGTTTTTTAACCCTAATTGGACTCACCATTAAGAGAGCAAGGATTAAAGTGATCCATGCATTGCTATATAAAAATAATCCCATACCAGCCAATGGCAATCCCGCAGCTGGAATAGGTAATCCTTTAAAATACCCAATGGTTGGTTTAACACTAAATTTAGCTAATCTTAATGCCCCCATCGTCGGGAAAAGGATAAATGCCAATGAAGTTAAAATGGATGGCGCTGCTATCGAATGAAATAGAAGTGCAGGAGCAACTCCGAAGCTTACAATATCAGCTAAAGAATCTAATTCTACGCCAAATTCACTATTCACTTTTAATTTTCTCGCAATTCTTCCGTCAAGAAGATCTAAAACAGCCGATAAGAAAATAAAAATGGAGGCTAGTTCAAAAAAGCCACTCATATTAGAGGTAATTGAAAGAACACCGCACAATAAATTTCCAATCGTAAATAAATTAGGTATAGCCTTTACCATATGATTAAACAAGGTAGCCCCCCTAACGATGACCAATCTTCCCCATTTAAGTAGCATTTTCTATATATTCCTCCGTTATTCTTAAAAACAAGTTTTAAAATGAAAAAACTTTTCTCCCTGCACAAAATTTTTATCTTAACTGAGCCTTTTTATCTAAAAATGACAAATAGCACCGCATTTTGCGGTGCTATTGTCAGTTTTACGATTAGAAAAGTAAATCCCTTCAAAAAATACTGTCTCTTTTACTAACAAACTTACTCCCAATCAAGATGGAAACTATTTCTGTTCCAATCTCTCAAGAATCCTTCTTTTCCGATAAAGCATAATCCCAGTCTCCGCTAGGTCATTAATCATTGACCTGTTTGTAAATGCACCAAAAATCATCCCAGCAATAGGGACCATTTGAAACAGCTTCTTCCACCCAAACTGGTCTCTGTATGTATAAACAACCTCGCGCCAGCCTTGCAGCTGCGACATCATTTCACCTGAACCGCTCCCCTGTTGATAATAGCTGGAAAGCTCATTCAAAATCGCACGTTTGCCGACAATATCGGCTGAGGAAAACTGCAGGCATTTAATTATAAAAATTCGTTCGCTTTTTTCATTAGGATCATAACCGTGGATGATCGCAATTTCCTGCAGTGTTTTTAATGAAATGCCCATTAAAGCCGGGACATCGATCGCAAGGGTAAAAATCCCGCCGATTCCGGTGCTCGCTCCTTGGATCGTCGCAAACTTCTTTCGTTGACCGGTCAGCTCTTCGCTTATCTTATTCATGGCATTTAAAGGGATCTCCTTGATATCAGCTATTTGGTTAATCGGCTTACCTGTCTCTTTTCCAATTTTACCAAATAGTTTATCTTCTTTAATTAAATAGCTGCCGCCGGTCTGAATATAGTTACCGACCTCTTCTAGTAATTTCCCCACTTTATTGTGGATGAATTGAGGAGTGATTTTATCGAGAATCTTAAATGGCAGTCGTCCCAGGCGATCCCAAATCCACAAATCGCTTTGGCCATTTTCCCACTTCTCAATAACAGTTAGCTCTTTCAATAATTCATCTCTTGTTTCCATGTATTTTGAGTCACCCTCGTTTGTTTATTTTCTACAAAATTACCCTTATTCTCATTAATAAAACATACGTATGATAAATGGAAAGGTTTCATGGTTTGTGGTTTGGTCGGTCGAGGTATAAATCTCTTCCCATTAGAAAAATCCAATATTTCCGCGAAAAAAATCAATTAGCAAAGTTATTCTGCCCGTAATCATAGAAAAAACAATCCGTGGTAACGATTAGAGGTTAATCGTTACCGTGACCTCAGAAAAAAGGAGAATGTCTGACCCTATGATCGGGGCATGACAAGGCACGGAATCAAAAAAAGACAGCGAGTTATTGCTCGCTATCTCCCTTCCATGACTATTTCTTTTCTAAGACATTAATAAATTCGCGTAGATAGTCAGGCAGATCCGGTGGACGACGACTGGACACAAGGTGACCGTCCGTCACAACGGGTTCGTCATACCAGATCGCGCCTGCATTTTCCATATCATCTTTGATCCCTGGAGTACTGGTTACTTTTTTTCCATCAAGGATTTTTGCAGAAACTAGTACCCAGCCTGCGTGGCAGATTTGTCCGATTGGCTTTTCATCCGCATTCATCTGCTGAAGCAGAGAAAGAACTTCCGGGAAGCGTCGGATTTTATCTGGTGCCCATCCTCCTGGAACTAAGATTGCATCATAGTCTTTAGCGCTAACCTCACCATAGGCAAAATCAGAGATCGCAGGTACGCCATATTTACCAATATATTTTTCCTTTGCTTTTTCTCCGGCAAGATGGACGACTGCCCCCTCTTCCTGAAGTCTGAGAATCGGGTACCATAACTCTAAATCTTCAAAATCATTATGAACGAGACTTATTACTTTCTTTCCTTCTAATCGCATGGGTTCATGTTCCTTTCAAATTAGGTAGTATTAATGCTTGTAATCGGATAAAGCTTGCTCGCGGTCGCTGATGGATTGAAACGATTTATCAAAGTTTATTCTTGATAATAGTAAAAACAGCGTATCAATCACTGAAATGGCTGGCACTCTAGTAAAGCTAAATTCTTTAAAGAACAATTTCTCATTCGTAATACTTATTAACTGAATATCCGCTAATTGCGAAAGCGGGGATTTAATATGGTTCGTAATACAAATCGTGATTGCCTTTCTTTTTTTGGCAATTTCAAAGATATCAAGCAATAATTTTGAGTCCCCTGAGTTTGAGATGCCAATAACTACGTCTTTTTCTGTCAATGAATGGGCAAGTGAAACCTGCATTTCTGGCGTGCTATTAACAATCGAGCGAATTCCAATTTGATTAAATTTATAGGCACCATCGAGTGCTGCTGGAAGCGAATTACCTGCCGCCACAAATTGAACTAGGCTGCATCCACTAATTACATCCAGGCACTTTTGTACTGCGCCCGGGTCTAGAAATGAGGCAGTTTGTTTGAGTTCATCAATTTTGTAGGCAAAAATATTACGAATCGATTCTGCGATATTATTTAATTGAATCGTCGGAGAATGGGTGGTATTTTCCGGATTCGTGATTTCTCTTGCCAGTTGAATTTTAAAATGGTGAAATCCTTTAAGTCCAATCCTTTTGCAAAATCTAACAATCGTCGCTTCACTTACATTACATTTCTCAGACAGTTCGGCCACATTCATATCAATCACAATAAAATACTCTTTAATCACATATTCTGCAACCTTTTTTTCCGCATCATGCAAGGTTGGATATAAACTTTTTACCGTATTTAATAAATTATTTTCTTTAACGGAGGTCATACTACCATTCATCCTTTAACATTTTCATTTTTTTCAAACCATCTTTTCATCCATTATTTATAAACGTAGTTTACTCAACGGCAGGAATTCTACTGGTGCTTCCGCTAATAATCCAGCTGTAAATGTATCCCCTAAGCCAATCGTACTAACGGTTTCTCCCCTATAGGCTGGAATGATGGTGATATCTTTTTGGCCTTTTGTTAATTTCTGCAACTTTTCTCCTCTTGGGTGAAGACCTGATCGTAACGATACTTGTTTCATCGTCTCTTGATTACAAATTTTCCCCTTTACCGCTCGCGAAAACGCTAACAAGTTACCATTTTCTAACGCTTTCCTCCAGAGAGAGGTATCATATAGATCCGATTTAATTAATGAGAATTGTTTGGTATGCAAAATAAAATTAGCAACACTTAGATACTCACAGGCATCGTTAATGGTTTTTAATAAATCAGCATCGTCATAACTTAATAGAGGTTTGTTCCCTCCAATTAATTCCTGATATTCATCTTCATTGACACCGATACTATCAACATAGCCTCCAAGGGTTCGAATAATCTTCCACTGTTCAGCCATTGACCAGATCGAAGCGAGTTCAAGGTGGATTTTAGGTTTCCTAGGTCCTAATGACGCCAATATAGAAACGGTATTCTGTAAAAACAAGTCAATGTCTTCGCTTCGATCAAAGGCATTATATCCAGAGATCAACAACCAGCTAATATCATCTTGATTGATTTCCAGACGTTCCAGAAATCTTTTCGCGATAATATCAGCCGAAAATTCATCCTGCTTTCGGAAAATGATTCGGTTGGAAGAATCTCCATACTCATATTCTACTATATAATGCTTCGGCACATCCCCTTCAAGATCTGATAAAAGGATCAACTCCTGATGTTCCGAAACCAAATCTGACAACTCTTTGGATTGGATTGGAATATTTACCAGTGCCCTATACCCTGCACAACTTGCTGCACAACCTGCTTGCAAGCCGGTTCCACCGATTGCCTTCGTCCAATTTAACTTTTTTTCTAAACGGGCAAGAATTTCCCGATTCGACACGATATATTCGGCTCCGCTGCCTCTCTTGATATTCCAGTCAATCACCGTACAAAACTCATCCCACGTGTCAATAACGGACTTTGGAGTTTTGTCGGCATTTCCTCTGATTTCATTGTAAAACTCTGGTGTGATTTTTGCTAATAAATCTATATTGGCTGTAAATCCAGTGGCAATGGTTGTCATCCTTTCACCGCTCCTCCCATGATGCCTTTTGTAAGTTTTTTCTCAAAAATCAACACAAGGATGATTAACGGCAAGGTTACAAGAATAGATGTTGCTGCTGTATCTCCCCAAGGGACAAAGAACATTTGCGGCAACATAGCAATGCCAACAGGAATGGTCTGGGCATCAATATTATTGGTAAACGTAATCGCAAATAAAAATTCGTTCCATGATGAGATAAACACTAACAATCCAGCAGTAACCAGGCCTGGAGCCATTAACGGCAGACACACCTGCCAGTACGTTCGAAAGTATCCGCACCCATCCATATACGCTGCCTCTTCAATTTCATAAGGGATATTCCTGAAAAATCCGTACAGCAGTAACACACTTAATGGCAGTCCAAACAGCATATACGATAGAACTAATCCCGCATGCGTGTTATATAATTCCAATTGTTTAATGAGATTATAAAGAGGGGTCACCACCGCGATTTGTGGAAACATCGACGTCGATAGAAATAAAAGTAAAATAAACCCCTTCCCTTTAATCGGCAATCTAGCTAGTGAATAGGCAGCCAAACTTCCCAGGAACAAGCAAAGCAGTGTCACTACGACAGCAATGACCGAACTATTCAAGATGTATTTATAAAAATCGGTATTTTGAAAGATATTTTGATAATGAAGCCAGGTGACTTCGTTTGGAAATATTGGCGGCAAGGATGATAAATCTTTGTCCATTTTTAAAGAAGTAACGATCTGCCAAAAGAAAGGTGCTACTTGAAACACGACGATGAAAGACGCAAGTATGACAATGGTAGATCGCTTGAGCATTCCTTTCATCTTACTTTCCTCCTTCAATTTTTTTGGATGATTGATTCATAAAGAATAGGAGAACCATCGCTAAGATGAAAACAGATACCGCCATTAACGACGACATCGCTGCACCATAACTCACCTGAGCTGCGGAGAAGGTGGTCTTATAGGCGTACGAAGAAAGCACTTCGGTCGAATTCGCCGGTCCGCCTCCCGTTAACACAAAAATCAAATCAAATACACGGAAAGCGTCTAATGATCTTAGTAAAACAGCAATCATAATAGAAGGAATTAATAATGGAAACGTAATATGAAAGAATTGCTTCCATTTATTCGCACCATCAATGTCTGCCGCTTCATATAAACTTGATGATATTCCTTGTAAACCAGCTAATATGATTAACGCCATAAATGGAGTTGTTTTCCAAACATCTGAAAAAATCGCAGCTGACATAGCTGTCGAGGTTTCTCCAAGCCAATTAATATTGGCATCAATGATTCCGACCTTCATTAATAAGAAATTTAAAATCCCATACTCCGCATTAAAAATCCATTCCCACATCCTGGCCGAAACAACAGTTGGAATCGCCCATGGAATTAATACACAGGCTCGCACCAAACCTCTTCCCTTAAAATTTTTATTAAGGACCAAGGCAATGAAAAGACCGAATATCGTCTCCAACAAAACAGAAAATGCGGTAAAAACCCACGTGTTTTTATAAGCCACTTTGAACCAAATATCACTTAACAAATTCCGGTAATTCTCCAGTCCCACAAAACTGGAACCTTGCTTAGTAAAGGAAACATCGAAAAAGCTTAAATAGATGGTTTGAATCAAAGGATAAATACCGACGATACAAAGAATCAATAGAGATGGCAGTAAAAATAAATAACCGATCATCATGGGTTTATTGAATATCTTTTTGACATTCTTTTTTCTTGCTAGTAATAAATGGGCATTGGTGCTCCCAATGACCTGCTTTTCTACTTTTTCCATAATCCATTCACCTCTTATACGTTTAAGGCACAAACGATACTAAGTTTGTGCCTTCAGAAAATTTATTGATTCGTAATCTTTTTCAACTCATTATCGATCTGTTTTGCCGCATTTTTTTCTTTGATCATGCCGGAAAGAACACCCGAGATATTCGATTGAAGGACTAACGACAATTTAGGGTAATCAGGGCTAACAGGACGGGCAGTCGTACCTTGGAATACTTTGTCTAAGCCGGTTAAGAACGGGTTTTTCTTTTGTAATTCGCTGTCCTTTAAGACATTTGGTCTTGTTGGGCTGAAGGCAAGTTCCTTTGCATAGTACAATTGACTTTCTTCACTAGATAAGAATTGTGCAAATTTGACAGCTGCTTCTTTCTTTTTAGAGCTCTTAGAAACCATGAATTGATATCCGCCCATAGTAGAAGCACTGCTTTTTCCATCAAAGGAAGGAAGTGGAGCAACACCAACTTTATCAACCACTTTCGATTGCTTTGGATCTTGTGCAACACTCCAAACATAGGACCAGTTTCTGTGGAAAATGGCATTTCCATCTGTGAAAACGGTACGGCTTGGTTCTTCGTCAAACGTCAACACGGACTTAGGAGAAATCTTATCGTCTGTCATCTTTTTCATAAACTCTAGTGTTTTCAAAAATTCTGGGCTGCTTGCAGCTGATTTTCCATTGCTATCTAGAATGGATCCTCCTGCACTCCCTAAGAATTCTACAAAGTCACAGACAAGAACTTCTGCTTGCTTGCCTTGCCATACAAATTGGTTTAGCTTGTCATTATTTTCTTTGCTTTTGATTTCCTCAGACGTTTTAATCAGTTCATCCCAAGTGGTCGGAACAGGCTTGTTATATTTCTCCAAAAGATCCTTGCGGTAATAAAGCATCCCGCCATCTACATACCATGGCATCGCAGATAATTTACCATCATAAGTTAGTGCATCAATAACACCAGGATAGTACTCATCCTTGTTTACATATTGATCCATCGGCTCTGTCCATCCTGCTGCTGCAAACTCTGGTACCCAGACAACGTCTCCAGTAAAGACATCAATATCACTTTGGCCAGATTGGAAGGCAGTTACTAAGTATTGATGAATTTCTGTGCTTTTTGCAGGAGCTGGCATTTGCGTTAATTTAACTTTAATATCTGGATTTTCCGCCTCAAATTTCTTAATCAACTCGCTCCAAGAATCCACACCGAATGTTTTAATTGCCGCGAAATTAATAGTCGTTACATTACTATCATTCTCTTTACCATTACTACCTGTCGATGACTGATTGGAACTACAGGCTGACAAAATGACCATCATACATACTAAGAAAAGAACGAAAAGCCTTCTCATGGTTTCCCTCCATAAATATATAAATTTGGTTTATGTTTTGTAACATACCTGCATGAAGGCAGGTGTTCCTACCTTTGTTCTAAGTAAATGATAGATTAATTGCAAAAGGTATGAATACGCTTACAAGTATTATGAAAATAAATTTCTCTTCAATTTCACCTATTTTTTTTGTTAAAAGATAGGAGAAGAACAGGACGAAAACTATTCTTCTCCTCGTTGCCATTATTCTTGAACGCGTATGATTCGAGGATCTGTGAAAATATCAGATTCATCTTCACTATTTGAAGAAAACTCAGAAATGATTGCGCCTTCTTCAGCAGCCTGGAACCAATGTTTGGTGTTTTCGGGTATTGTATATTGCTCGCCTTCAAGGAGAACAATTTCATGGAAGACTGTATAGTATTTTCTATCAATTTCGGGAGGAGACGTGAGGGGTAGCTCAGTAGCCTCTCCTTCTACATATAAATATACAGTACCTTTCCGGCAGCGGAAGGTTTCCAACTTTCCAGGATTTCCATCTGCCCGAGGAGGATGCCGGTGTTCAGGACAAGTTTGATTCGGGAATAAAACCAATTCCTTCGCACAATACCGCTCGTTATTTACATACGTGATAAGTTGTAAGCCTGTTGTTTCAAGATCATTTAAGCCAAAATCCGCAATTTCAATGGATTCCTTCTCATCTGTAGTCAAAACAATCCCAGCTTTTGCAAACATATTTTCAACCATGGCATTATAATTTTTTAATTGAGGTATTTTCATATAAAGAAATTCCTTTCCTTTATATCTTTTATTTCATGCTGAAGGACAGAAGATGAAGGTTTATTAAGAAGAAATCTAGTTGGGATTACTATGAATTAATATCTGATGCCACTTACAACTGGTTCTGCTTTTTGGGCTGCTGGTTGCTGTTGATATAATTCAGCTTTTCCAACGGAATTGAAGAGGTGCATCTTATAGTTAATCACTTTTTTGGCTTCGTTAATGCATTCTGGGTAGATTACGTTTGGATCCCAGTATTCAGTCGTGCTTAAAATTTCACGTGCTTTTGTAAAATAGGCATACTTCATATCACTAGAAATATTTATTTTACTAACACCTAGTTGCACGGATTGGGAAATTTCATTGTCTGGGTTAGAAGAACCACCATGAAGGACTAATGGAATATCAACAAGTTCATTGATTTCTTTTAAAATATCCATTTGCAATTCTGGTTTGATATCCTTTGGATAAATACCATGCGCTGTACCAATTGCTACGGCCAGAGTATCAACACCTGTACGGGCAACAAAATCTTCAGCTTGTGCAGGATCTGTGTAAGTAACCTTTGTTACGCCGCCTTCTACTGAATTCCCCGTGCTTCCGATCGTCCCTAATTCCCCTTCTATCGATACCCCAACTGCATGTGCGATTTCGGTTGCTTTCTTCGTTAGTGCAACGTTTTCTTCATATGGGAGCAGGGATCCATCAATCATTACCGACGTAAAGCCGCAGCGAATTGCTCTCAGGATTTCTTCAATTGAACCGCCATGATCCAAATGGATGACAAATGGTACTCTACTTTCATAAACCCGATGCTTCACATAAGAGAAAAATTCGTCTGTCAAAAACTCTAATTCCGATGGATGGATGGCAATGATAGCTGGAGAATTCACTTTTTCCGCCTCTTCGACTACTGCACGTAAAAATGAACTATCACAAACATTAAACGCTCCCACCGCAAATTTATTTTCTTTAGCTACAGTAAGTAATTCTTTCATTGTTATCAACATATAAGAACACATCTCCTTTTTATTTAAAAGCATAAGTTTTAAACCCAAAAATGTAGACGCTTACTTTTAGTAGAAAATTTGTGCAGACATATTTTTCCATCTATGAATCTGGTGAAAATTTTTTTCCTCTAGTTGATTAATAATTCCCTCCCTTTCGTCAACCGGTTAATGATTTTCTTACTTTTTTTTGAAAAGCAGGGTTTTCTAAACTTTTACAGAATTAATAATAAAAAATAGTTTCTTCAAATCATGAAATAAAATTTCTTGTAATTTATTTTGAAGAAATTAAATTTCTTAAATTCAATATAAAGCCCTGCGTTTAATAAATCAAGTATTTTTTAAATTTTTTAATTATTTTTATTTGACTGAAAATTGTTTCCAGAGAATTTCAAGGGATAATTAGGTAAATTTCTTTCTCAAAAAGCCCATTAATAGGGAGCTAGAAGTAGAATTCACGCTGTGGTAATAAACATGCGGACCATCAGAAGTAAAAAAAGTAACCGCCCAATCCAGATGGATGGGCGGTTACTTTATTGCTTTTTATCGTTGAAATTGATTGTTGTGGTTGTCGTTAGTTCCCCAATGGTAAGGTAGGATCAATTACTTTCCAGAACTGGTCGGCAACAACTTGATAGCCTGCTAGACTTAGATGAATGTCAAATGGATTTGGAAGATACAATGGATAGTTTGATGCAATCACATTGTAAGTCGGTACATACGTATCGTGATTGGCTTTGGATAGCATGTCGATTTTACTATTAAACGCAAACATCAATGGCAGCAGCCCGGCCTGTTGCTCCGCAGGCAAATAAGGGAAGGTATTGTAATAACCCATGACATAGTTATACTAAATAATCAATCAGTTTTACTTTAGGCTGGCCAAAGATTTCCGCTTCTAGTCTACGTCCGGTCGGGGTAGCCGCTAGTCCGCCTTCGGCTGTTTCCCTTAAAGAAGCCGGCATTGACTGTCCAATTGCATACATGGCTCCAATGACTTCGTCACATGGAATCCTGCTGGTTATTCCGGCAAGGGCCATATCGGCTGCTGTCAAAGCATTCGATGCGCCCATTGCATTCCGTTTCACGCAAGGCACCTCAACGAGGCCGGCAACCGGGTCGCAAACAAGACCCAGCATATTTTTTAAGGTGATGGCCATCGCTTCTGCTGATTGCTTAGGCGTACCGCCGGCCATTTCAACGATTGCGGCTGCTGCCATACCTGAAGCCGAACCTACCTCTGCCTGGCAACCGCCTGCAGCCCCTGAGATGGACGCATTGTTTGCAACGACAAATCCAAACGCCGCTGCCGTAAATAAAAATTCAATCATTTCCTGCCTAGTTGGATTGAGTTTATTCTTAACCGCAAATAATGTACCCGGGACAACCCCGGCCGAACCAGCAGTTGGCGTGGCACAAATGATGCCCATTGCTGCATTGACTTCATTCGTGGCAACCGCCTTGCTCACCGCATCCAACAGCAATGTGCCCGATAGGGACTTTCCGCTCTGAATATAGTTTTGCAGCAATACTGCATCTCCGCCTGTGAGTCCTGTGCGTGATTTTACTCCATTTAAGCCCCGTTCGATAGCCCGTTCCATTACCGTCAGGTTCTGATCCATTTTGGCAATCACATCTTCACGGGAAAGGCCAGTAACTTCTATTTCCTGCCTAATCATAATTTCGGCTATTTTAACCTGTCGTTGTTCCGCCAGCGAAACAAGTTCAGCTACATTACGAAACATAGGATTTCCCCCTGCTGTCTTCTATTAATTTATGTTCGTGCCCGAAAACACCTACCTATACAACCATACGGATTACACTTATAACATTATCCAGCTTTTGCACCCCGTTGATCACCTGGTCATCTATCTTTTCATCGAACTCAATTACCATGATTGCCATGTCGCCTTTATCTCTCCTGGACACTTCCATATGACTGATGTTTATTTTATTTTGCGAAAGAATGGATGTTACAGAGCTGATTACTCCAAAACGGTCATTATGAATGACCAGTATTGCAGGGTCACCCGATAATTTTAGTTTGAACGAATTGATTTCAGTTATTTCAATGGTTCCTCCGCCAATGGAGATGCCGATAATCTCCAACTCTTTATCTTCATCAAAAAGATTAATCTTTACTGTGTTTGGATGTTCTGTAATGGCCTCTTCCTCTTGAAAGATGACCTCCATACCCAATTGTTCCGCTATATCCAATGTGTCGGGTATCCGCTCGTCAAACGTATCAAAATCCAATAAGCCCGCCACAAGAGCCAAGTCTGTTCCATGTCCTTTATACGTTTTTGCAAATGAGCCGTAAAGCGAGAGAACAGCCTTTTTCGGCTGGCCCTCGAATAGGGTTCGGGCAACGCGGCCAATCCGGACTGCACCAGCTGTATGTGAACTGGAAGGCCCAATCATAATCGGACCAATGATTTCAAATGCAGATCGATACTTCATTGTTTTCACCTGAGTTCTATAATTAAGATTCTCTACATAGATGTTCCGTTTGTTTTCTTAGCATGCAGCCAACAATAAATAGGGACAAATTATGAAAACTGTCCCTATTTATTGCTTCTTATATTAACAGCTTCCTTATACCCTTCCGTTTCTCCCACAATCAAACAGTCAGGAGTTTAGATCGCTTTCCTCTCTGTCAGATCCTCTTCTTGAAGTTCCGCAGGTACACGCTTGTTTATTCCGAAAGCATAAAAGCTGATTACCACAATAGCCAGGAACACAATACCCGCAATCAGCGATACACGAGTGTCCTCATTGAACCACATACCAATAAGCACCGCTACCAGATAGCCAATTGTCAGATAGTTAGTGACAGGCGCAAAAGGCATTTTGAATGGATGGGCGGCCATTTTTGCAGCATGGACTTTCCTGAACTTGATTTGGCTGATCAGAATGACAAACCAAGGAACCATCCCAGGAAGAACACTTGAAGCATAGACGTACACAAACAGTTTTTCCGGTGCAATATAACTTAAAACAACGCCAAAGCCAAGGCCGATCAGTACGCCAATTGTACCGAATAAAGGCACCCCGTTACTTGAAACCTTCGCAAATGCTTTTGGAGCTTGTCCATTGACTCCAAGAGTATAAAGCATGCGCCCTGCGCTGTAGATACCGCTGTTGCAGCCAGACAATGCAGCAGTGATAACCACAAAGTTAATGATTCCAGCTGCAGCTGTAATACCGATTTTTGCAAAAGTTGCTACGAACGGGCTTCCGATAGAAGTCAATTGATCCCAAGGATAAACTGTGACAATAACAAAAATTGCGCCAATATAGAAAACGAGGATACGCCAAATTGTACTTTGAATCGCGTTCCTTATTGTTTTCTGAGGATCTTTCGCTTCACCAGCTGTAATACCGATAAGCTCTACACCTTGATAAGCACCCACAACGAGTGATAGGGCAAAGAGGAACCCTTTAACTCCGCCAGTAAAGAAGCCGCCATTTTTCCAGAGGTTTGATAGGCCGATCGATTCTCCTCCGTTGCCAATGCCGAAGAAAATCAGGCCGAAACCTGCAATAATCATCAATACAATCGTAACTACTTTAATCAAAGCAAACCAAAATTCGAATTCACCAAATGATTTAACAGAAATAAAGTTTGCTGCCCCAAGGATAACCATTGCGATAAGGCCTGGAATCCACCCAGGAAGATCTGGATACCAATAATGCATATATGTGCCGATCGCGATAACTTCCGCCATGCCGACAACTACCCACTGGAACCAGTTACTCCAGGCAGTCATATATCCCGCTATTGGATGGATATACTTATAGCCAAATGTTGCGAATGAACCTGTACTTGGTTCCAAATAGAGCATTTCGCCCATGGCGCGCATAATCAAATATAGAAATATTCCTGTAATTGCATAAGCAAGCATTACGGATGGCCCCGTCCAGCCTATCGTGCTGGAAGACCCCATAAATAGACCTACACCAATCGTTCCGCCCAACGCAATCATCTGAATATGGCGTGAACTTAAACCCCTATTCAATTCCTTGTTTGCCATTTAAATTTCCCCCTCTTTATTGTCAAATTTCTAATATACTTGAAATAGTCCATCCGGAAAATACATTTGTCTTTTTTTCACAGATGAATTATAATAGTTTTTATAGAAGAGAGCGCTTTCCTTTACCCCAGATTTCATAAAATAGTTTTGGGAAAGGAAGGTAATAATTAATAGGCTAGTGCAAGCTCCCTAAAGGGAATGCCTAATTTCTCTGATAGGTTTTCCAACATATCTTTTGTCATACGGTCCAGGTTATAGTGAGGATTGAAATCCCATTCCTCGCGTGCAGCAGATACATCAAGGCTATTTGGCCATGAGTCTGCGATGCCTTGGCGTACAGGGTCAACATTGTATGAGATTTCGAATTCAGGAATGAATTTTCTAATGGATGCAGCAATTTGTTCCGGCTCAAAGCTCATGGCTGTGATGTTAAATGCATTGCGGTGCTTCAATCTTGAAGGATCAGCCTCCATCAATTGAATGATAGCATCGATAGCATCAGGCATATACATCATATCCATATAGGTTCCTTTGCCAATGAATGATACATATTTCTTATTCTTAAGTGCTTCATAGTAAATATCTACTGCGTAGTCGGTTGTTCCCCCGCCTGGAAGAGTCTTGTATGAAATCAGTCCAGGGAACCTTACTCCGCGTACGTCTACACCGTATTTAGTAAAATAGTAGTCGCAAAGCAATTCTCCGGATACCTTTGTGACGCCATACATAGTAGCTGGCCTTTGTACCGTATCCTGTGGTGTCATTTCTGCCGGTGTTCCTGGTCCGAAAGCAGCGATGGAGCTCGGTATAAAGAGTTTCAGGTTTAGCTCACGTGAAACTTCAAGGGCGTTCATCAGGCCTCCCATATTCAGGTCCCATGCGAATTTTGGTTTTGCTTCTCCTACTGCCGACAAAAGGGCTGCAAGATGCATGAGGGTATCAACTTCATATTTTTTGCAAAGGCCTAGCATTGCTTCGTAATCCATAACATCAAGTATTTCAAATGTACCATCCTCGATGACTGGATTGCCTTCGATATGGCGAATATCTGTTGCAACAACGTTTTCTGTTCCGTACATTACTCTGAGACGGTGTGTCAATTCCGAACCGATTTGGCCGAGACAGCCAGTAATAAGAATTTTTTTCATTTGACGGGACCTCCTGAGGTTTCTTTTACCATTATTTAACTGAAGCAAGAACACTGTTATCCTTGGTGAAATTGTAAACGTTTAAATAATAGACAATTCTTTACCTATTTTTCCATAGACTTCTAGAACCTCATCAAGCATTTCCTTGGTATGCGCAGCAGTAGGCATATTCCTAACCCTGCCTGTACCTCTAGGAACTGTTGGGAAGGTGATTGATTTTGCATAAACGCCTTCCTCCATCAGCCTGCGCGAAAATAATTGGGTCAGATCTTCTTTTCCTATGATGCATGGGGTAATTGGTGTTTCGGAATGTCCAATTTCGAAACCAAGGTTCTTTAAGCCTTCTTTTAGGTATCTTCCGTTTTCCCAAAGCTTTTCAACTTTTTCTGTCGATTCGGTCATGATATTGATAGCTTCGATACAGGCGGCAGCATCTCCCGGAGTCAATGAGGTTGAAAACAGGAATGGACGTGCACGGACTTTCAGCCAGTCAATCAGCTGCTCTGTACCTGCTACATATCCGCCTACGACGCCAATCGCTTTTGAAAGGGTCCCAATCTGTAAGTCAATTCGGTCTGAGAGGCCAAAATGCTTAACCGTACCAGCACCGTTACCCATTACACCAGAACCATGGGCATCATCTACATACGTGATTAACCCAAACTCATCAGCAATTTCGACGATTTCCGGAAGCTTTGCTACATCACCGTCCATTGAAAAAACTCCGTCTGTGATGTACATGACTTTTTCGTATAAACCGCTTTCAATTGTCTCTTTCGCTACTCGACGCAAATCGTCCATGTCCTGGTGCTTGACGCGAATAATTTTCGCTCCTGACAATCTGCACCCATCAATAATCGATGCATGGTTTAATTCATCCGAGAGAATTGCATCCTTCTTTGTCATCAGGGCTGAAATAGCACCCATGTTGCAATTGAACCCAGATTGGAAGGCAATGGAAGCTTCAGTATGCTTGAACTTGGCAATTGTTTTCTCTAATTCATTATGAATGGTCAATGTGCCATTGATTGTACGGACCGCACCGGCCCCTAACCCATACTCTTCGATTGCTTCATGCGCTTTTTGCTTCATTCTTTCATTATTGGCAAGGCCAAGATAGTTATTGGATGACATATTGATTAATGATTTGCCATTGATGGTAACTATAGGGCCGTTTGGTCCTTCTATAGTATCAATGACATTGTAGAGGCCGTTTTCCCGCAACTCGTTCAGTTGGGGTGTTAAGAAATCCGCTAAAACCTTTTTTGCCAAAATAATTCCTCCTTTTAAATTACCCTTCAGTTTCTTCACATAACACCTATTCGTTTTGTTTCATCGTGAATTTATTATTAAAAATTTGGAAACGGTTTCAAATGAGTGCAAAAAAACAATTACATCACGAAAATTACTCCCGAAATTTTTCAATCCTACTTTTGAACGCAAGATGTTATGCTATGGAATGGGAAGTGTAATAATAAGCTGGTTTAGTTGATCCCTCGATCAACCGTATTAGAAAAGCATAGATTCATATATTTCAGTGTAATTCTATAATTATGTTGAAAAACTGTCAATACTATTACAAAAAACTAATCATTCAGACTATATGTCCTGCTATTAAAGAGACCTAGATGAATAAAGGGTTTTATTTATAAGGTTAGAAATTACTGCTTTTATTTTCCAAAAGAATGTTTCCATGCTTTAATAATAGTCGAGTTATTCTAATCCATTTTTATCGATTTTTGTTCTGAAACTTAATCCAATTTATCGTCAATGCGATTTACTTGTTCATTTCGTTTCTTTGAGGATAATACAAAAACTACTATAGAATAATAATAATTGGATTTCACTTGTCCCCACTAATATTCGATGATTAGCTTTTTTACGAAAAAACCTAACTGTGCCCATAAATTTATATAGACAATTAACCCAATCCTTCTAACCCACATAAGTTACATTATTGAAGTGAAACAGGAGGAGAGGCAGATGGTGATCCATGTGGTCCGGAGCGGTGAAACGCTTTGGCAAATTGCTGCTCGCTACAAAGTAAATATGAATGGAATTGTTCAATCAAATGGGCTCCAAAACCCGAACCAGCTGTTAGTTGGCCAATCGCTTGTAATCCCAGTCCCCGGGACATCACACATCATTAGATCCGGTGATACATTGTGGTCAATTTCACAACAGTATGGGGTGGAAATTAACTCGATCATCCAGGCAAATCAACTCACAAATCCGTCTCTTTTATATCCAGGGACAAAACTAATTATCCCTCCACGGATACACGTGACTCAATCTGGGGAAACATTATGGCAAATCGCAAATCGTTACGGGGTGACAGTCCAAGCGATTATCGATGAAAATCAGATTCAAAATCCAAACCTCATTTATTCCGGTACAAGGTTAAGAATACCAATCAAGAAACCAACCATCGAAGTCAATGCCTATACCTATCAACCCGATCAAGCAGCGGCTGAAACGGTTAAGGAACTTAGCCATTTGCTCACGTATATCAGTCCTTTTGCTTACCTAATCAATGAAAATGGGGATCTCACTCCAGTTCATGATGAGTTAACCCTACAAGCTGCAAAAACAAGTAATGTCACACCGATGATGTCGATTACAAACTTTACTTCAACTGCAGCTGGCTCAAACGTGGCTCATACCCTTTTATCCAGTCCAGAATTACGTGAAAAGGTACTGACAAATATGCTTCGGATTATGGATGAAAAGGGATATAAAGGAGTAAACATCGATTTTGAAAATGTGTTACCGGCCGATCGCGAAAATTACAATCTATTCCTCCAACTAACCGTGGACCGTCTTCATCCGCGAGGATATTTTGTCTCAACGGCGGTTGCACCCAAGCAAAGTGCGACACAAGCGGGTCTGCTATATGAAGCACATGATTATGAAGCACATGGTAGGATTGTAGACTTTGTCGTACTGATGACCTATGAATGGGGATACAGGCTTGGACCGCCACAGGCGATCTCTCCTATCAACCAAATGAGACGTGTCGTGGAATACGCGCGGACCGTTATGCCGGCAGAAAAAATATTCTTAGGGTTCCAAATTTATGCCCGTGATTGGCTCCTTCCACATGTTAAAGGACAAGAAGCAGAAACATTTAGTACACAAGAAGCGATTGCGCGTGCGGTAAAATACGGGGCATCGATTCAATATGATGACACCACCCAATCACCATTTTTCCGTTACGTCGATGAAAAGGGCCGTGGCCATGAAGTTTGGTTTGAAGATGCCCGCAGCGCCCAAGCCAAGTTCGACTTGGCTAAGGAATTTAATCTCCGCGGAATTAGTTACTGGGCATTAGGCTATCCATATCCGTCGAACTGGACATTGTTAGCTGATAATTTCAATATAAAAAAATGAGTTTTTTGAACAATCAGTTCTAGCAGGGACTGATTGTTCGTAAGTGAATATTTCCGAGTTAGGGCTGATTACTGAAATATTCTCCAAAAAAAAAACCACCGTAACTCCTGTTCGTTCCATTCTTTTCACAACTAAAAAAAAGAAACTAATTCAACACTCCACATAAAAAGGATGAAGTTTTTCGTTTAAACAATACTCGATTCTTTGCCTGAAATTATTCCAAGTGACCATTTCCAATGCTTCTTCAACTGAAAAGAAACCTACTTCCAAACTTTCTGAGGAAGTGGTCAGCTCTCCCCCAGTTGGTATCCCCAAAAATAATGTACTACATATCGATTGGCTCACATTTTGATATACACCACAAAATTTAATCACATCAATATCTATTCCGCTTTCTTCTTTTGTTTCCCGGATTGCCGCCTCCTTCAATGATTCTCCTTCTTCAACCTGACCACCAGGCATTTCCCATCCCCTTCGTGGACCTTTAATTAATAAAATTTCCCCTTGCTCATTAAGTACAATAGTTGCAGCTGAAACAATATGTTTTGGAGTGGACATATCAGACCTCACATTAATATAGAATACCTAATTAATTCGCTGCCTTTTTCGTTTCACCTTCTTTCACATAACCGATCCATGAAATGACACACCTCGCCTATTTTCCCCAAATTCCCCTTTCAACCAATCGTTTGATTAAAAGTGTCTTCAACCCTTGATAAATAAGTATTCATACCTTCAAATTTATAAATTAATTGTTGAAAAACGGCCTAAAATTAGGAGATAAATAGCCTTTGAACAATTATTGTCTCTAAACGACAGCCAATCGACGTGATTCCACATCTGCTATACTAATCAAACGTTTGGTTGAAACAGCTGTAAGTACGGTTCTATAGGTATTTTCCCTGTAAAAGGTGAGTGGATATTGTCGAGATTCGCAAAATCATTCCGCAGGAAATAACCCACCTTCCCACAAAATCTGATGGGTTTCTCTTAAACTTCCATCATTCTATTAATTTCCCGCCTTTTCTCTACTACACAAACGTTTAATTAAAAGTGGTGTCACCTCTCTCCAGTCCTGACCTTCCCCCTCAAAATACCTGAAAAGAATGTAGAAAAATGGCTTCAGCATTTACTCACTCTCTATTTCAAGGCGTCCAGCCATTCTTCGTTAAGACCGGGAATCTATGAAAAAAATAAAAAGCGTAAAAGGCGATGACCTATTACGCTTTTTTAGCATGGTTTAAGTTTACTGATCAAGTCCGGCTTCAAGTAACGCTCGATGGGCAAGCAGAAGGGACCCCGTGATCCCGGCATTATCCCCTAGACCAGGACTCACAATATAGGTAGAAAGCTCCGGTAAGGTGATATAATCGTTCAATAATTCCGGCAGGTACTTATAGATAGACGTGAATACCTGCTTTTGGTTCATGACGCCGCCGCCAAGAATAATTTTTTTAGGAGAGAGAACCAGTATATATTGCATAAGTGCCTGTGCAATATAGTACCCTTCCATTTCCCATACTTCGGAACGCTCCACTAGATGGATTCCTTTTTCACCCCACCGTTCTTCAATCGCGGGTCCAGCCGCCAGACCTTCCAGGCAATCAGCGTGGTATGGGCATTTGCCTTTGTATTCATCATTCGGATGACGCCTTACAAGAATGTGACCCATTTCAGGATGTGACCAACCCTGCAAGAGTTCCCCCTGTACAATCGCACCTGCTCCAATGCCAGTCCCAACAGTGATGTAAAGGCAGCTATCCAGACCTTTTGCAGCACCCAGAACAGACTCACCCAATGCAGCAGCATTTACATCCGTATTGAATCCGACTGGAACGGAAAAAGCCTCTTTGAACGTGTCAACAAATGGGAAGTCCCTCCATGCTGTTTTCGGTGTCGTAGTAACCATCCCATAAGTTGGACTTTCCTGGTTCACATCAATCGGCCCGAACGAGCCAATTCCGATGGCTTGGATAGGATATTTTTTAAAAAATTCGATCACCCTAGGAATGGTCTCCTCAGGTACGGTAGTAGGAACCTGAAAACGCTCCAGAATCTTACCCGATTCATCCCCTACTGCACAAACAAATTTTGTTCCTCCTGCTTCAATAGCACCTAACATGTAAACTTCCTCCAATTGGCATTATTTAAAATGTCTTTTTGATATATTTAAAAATAGCACAAAATCGAAGAATGGAGAAACCCGCTAGAACAAAATTTATTCACCGAATAAGCTCATTTTATCGGCGAAAAAGCTCAAAAAACTATATTACTAAAATGAAATGAGCACCACACTAGCTGATAGTGTTTAGAACCTCTCTCTCTATGTTACCGGACTCTCCTTTTTTCTTC
>NZ_JAGGQY010000072.1:0-6432 GCF_018613105.1 Bacillus sp. ISL-77 | reverse complement strand
GATTTTAACACCGTTTTTCACAATAGCACCTGAACTATGGTATAGCAAAGTTGTTTGTTTTATTATCGGCTTAGTTGTTATAGGATTTGGAACAGCAATTTATTTACACACAAATTTTGCCCCCATTCCAGTTGACCGATTAACATTAATCATACAAGAATTAACTAGAACAAATATATTTCTTTCGAGAACATTCGTTTACCTCGTATTCTTGATAATGGCAATGATTTTTAATGGACCAATTGGCATTGGAACTTTATTAACCGTTTGTTTAGGAGGGATAATACTCAATTACTTCATGCCACTTACTAAAAAAGTAATAGATCGCATATTAACACACTCTAGTACATCACCAAATTATCATAAAGACAAAAACCATTCAATATAGAATGGTTTTTGTTATTCTTGTTCCACTAACCTGCCCGCTACTTGAATAAGAAAAGCCGCCGAGAACGGCAGCTGAGCCTAAACTCAAGCACCCTTTAGTTGAATAAGACCTATTGTGGAAGATTTGTAAGTTCAAAGAAATCAGGTTCTGGTTTCATCAATTTTGTACCTTTTTCTGATTGAAAATAAATTTCTTTTTCGTTTTCATATTGAACCTTTATACTCATATCCCCGAAATCAATTACGCTTGTTTTTTCACGAGGTGATACTTCTTCATTCCAATCAATAGCTTCGTTAATAAAACCAACAATTTTCTCTATTTTAATCTCATCTTTAATTTCAGAACATTTTTCATCCGTTGAACTTTGATAAATGCAAATGCTTTCTGGAACATTATTAATCCAAGTTGTTGAGTTAAATATTGGGGTTTTATCGAAAATCACCTTTAAATTAACCTGCCCCGTTAGTGGAGCAAGAAAAAAGGCTGCCGCAGCAACCAGTTCTTAAAGGAAAGCAACCGTTAGTTTAACAAACAATAGGGATTTGGTAACTATTATTCATTTATTTCATTAGAAAAAAGCAAACCGCTGCAATTAATAAATTAGGTAATCCTATTAACAATATAGAATTAGTTTGTGAAAATCTTTGTTTTCTATCTTCTTTTGATTCAGATTGTAGATTTCTACCCAACCTATCCCCATCCAAGAATGCTCCAGATAACAAAGCTCCTAATATCAGTGAGATAATTCCGACAGCCCCTGTGATTTTATACAATAAAGTGTAATTGCTTGAAAACATTGAAATTAGAAAAGCGACCACCACGATACTAATTCCTATAATTAATTTCTTCATAATTAACACATCCCTATGGTTTTTTTGTTAAATTCCAATTAGTTTACATTTTTAATTATAACATTTTCAGAATTTTATAAATACAAAAATTCCCACATAACTTCTTAAACCAATCTGCTTGTTAGTTACAAGAAAAAGCTGCCATAATGACAGCTCTGATCTACAACTCTTCCACCCGTTAGTTGAAGAGTGGGGAATAGATTATTAAAAGAGCTCCTAATAAAATAAGACCAACAATAATAATTAATCCATTACTTAAATCTAATACGACACCTAAAATCACCCATACGAAATAGAAAATTTTAGTTTTTGTACTTTCATTTTTATAATTTTTATAAGCTTCTTTAATAAACCACCCTAAAATGATACTTCCGCCAACAACCAATATAATACCAATAGCCACTATTTTCATAATTGTACGGTTTTCTTACTCCTTTTAAGGAATTTATATACCTGTTAGTTTGTCACTGTTCCACTTCAACTACCTTGCCCATTAGTCCAACAACAAAAAGACTTCTGCAACGATCATCATTTTTAATTAACAAAGCACCGTTAAATAAGTAATTTTTCGCAAAAAAAAATAGAGCTTATAGCTCCTGTTAGTATCAGCTCCGCCTACGCTGAATACCGTGATGACCACCATTGTCATCTGACCTAATTACATTATATTTGAAAACGCTTACAATTGTAAAGGTATTTGCTCAGTGTCTTCAAATAAAAAAATAGGGCTTGCTACGACGCAATCCCAATTTCAACAAAAGCACCCGTTAGCTTAATAAGAACTCCGATTAGCTAGTTTTTCACTATAATCTTATCACCTTTTTGAGTATATCTTAACGGTTCATTCAACTGGTTTGGATGCAGTATTTTATAATACTGTTTGAATGGCTGTGCAATATCAGGTTCATCAATGAAGGGAAAATAATCCACATTGAATTCACGAGTCGATGTAAAAGCCTAAAAGCATACTGACTATTAAGCAAAATATGAATCCTTTTATCTTTAACCTTAATAATACACTCGTAAAAACTCTTTCCTGGTTCACCACCAATAAAGTCCAATACTTTTGAACCAAACAAAGAGTAACATATTTGTTTGAATTTATTCTCTTTAACCGATGGTGCTGGTTGAAAACCTGTAATTCCTGAACACAGAATTAACATACACAAACCCCCTGATCATAAAACCTGTATTCCACTATCCTGCCCCTTTAACAAAAAGCCGCCAAGTCAGCTGCTGTATCTTCAACTCAAGCACCCGTTACTTTAAGTACATTTTTTCACAATCTTTTATCAAGGTAAGCATTTAGGAAGTTCTGTTTATGATTCAAAAAGAATGAACCTCTTATTTCTTTTCGACCATTGATAACAGGATTTTTTCCATCTCTTCCTTTGTTAATAAGTCTGCTAGTATAGAGATTTTAATTCCTTTTTCTGGCACGATTAATCTCATACCTTGAATATTAGTATCATCAGAATGTTTAAAATCTAGTTCAAAGCCTTTTAAAGTATAAGAATCTGTATATTGAAAATCCCATCCGCTTAAATAGAGAGTCCAGATTCACCCTTTTGATATTCCAATTTAACCGAAGGGTCTTTACGGAAAAAACCTGTTTTCGGGCGTATGGTTGTTTCTTTATATGAATACCCTTCTGGAATATATGCTGGTTTAAGAATCGGAAACTCTACTGATTTTGCCAAGACTTTTTGTTCATAATTTTTTAACTCAGAACTTATTTCATCAAGCCTCCTTATTTTTTCATTATTATTCAAATAATCATCTGATTTAAGTATCTCTCCCTTTTCAACATAAAAACAAAAATTAAGAAATTTTCCCAACCATATTCTCAGTTCAACTACAATATAATAGAATTGGACTATGGCTTGTCTATATGTTTTTTTGAAGGAAACAACATATAATTTTCCCAACCCTCACAATAACCCTATCACGGTATAATGGAGTAGGACAATTAAATATCCAAATATTGGAAGACTGGATATGATGAAAAAGTTGAAGGTGTTAAAGGCGTTAGTCTCTACTGTTGCATTAGGATCTTTATTAACTTTTTCCACAACAGCGGCTTTCGCAACGAACGAGGTGAAAAAGGAAAAGGACGGTCATTTAGTAATCGAGGCCATCCACTATAATCCACCTATTGAAGAAGATTTTCAGGACGTCACAGATTCAGGCGGTATAAATGCGTACTATGTTCCCATACTGGTGATGAGTACGAATACTACTCAAAGTCACTTTACAAGAGCAAAGATTGGGGAACTACCATCACAAATAATAGTTCCACGGTTGATAGTGTATCAAGGACCGTTTCCAGAACGAAGTTTGCAAATGGTGCGGTTGGAGCTTCCTACGAAACAAAAGCAAACTTTGGATTGATCCAGGGGAAACTTAATATCACTGCGGAGGTATCGTTCGGAACATCTTCATCAGTGTCAGTTACATACACATTCAATCTTCCGGCATATACCACTACCACTATCTCTACAGGCTCTCAGGCGGTTTCTACAGCAGGAAACATTGTTCATTACAGCAATGGAGTGAAGACTTCCAGAAAGGCCGTAAACGCTAAATACTTCTATGATGATTATGCAGATAAGGTTTCTAAACCTTTATAAAACTATTTTAGTCAAAGGATGAAAAGTGAAAAAACTAATCTATGCTTTCTTATTAGTCATGTCCCTTGTGATTTCCGGCTGTTCAAATTTGGAGCCCCAACAGGATGTTAAGGCACAAGCTGAAACTGCAAAACCTGCAAAATCGGAACAAGTTCAGGTGAAGAAGGATCCTGACTCTGTTACGGAGTATCAAAATGAAATAAATGGTGTGAACCTAAGGACGGTATTCTAAAAATCACTAGGAATGGAAATATCGTGAAGTTTGATATGGATGTTCAGTTTTCTGGTGAACTTAGAAACCTAATGAATAGTACAAAAAATAAATTCGGTTTCACCTTTCTTGAAGTGACTGGAAAGCATAGATTAGCTGAAATCGTGACAGTTTGGGGAACTCCAACAGACGGGCAAGCAGCCATATCGAATCTTCCTGAGTTTGGAGGAATTTATCACTTACAGCAGGAACTTAAGTTAAAGGACAATATTACCTCGGACGAATTGAATTATGTTACTTCTCCCACGAATTATATGTTCGCTACCATAAATGAAAACAAGCAGGTAGTAGCTGCAACTATGGGATTGGATGCGGGGACCATCCAGAAATAAGTCACTTTAAGTGGCTTATTTTTTTATTAAGGGAGAGTAGTTCATGAAGAATTTTGGTAAATTAAAACATTTTGTGAAATTAATAAACCCTGTAAGAAATTTAAATTGTGTTTAACATAATCTCCTTCAGTACCTTCCCCAATGAAAAATACAGATTTGATTTCTCCGTTTAACTTTATATGATGTCCGTTCTGATTTAAAAAATCTTCATTAATTTTTTCTTCCTGTATCCATATTTCCGCCATTTAAATACCTCAAAGAATTAAGATTTTATATAGCTATTATATCGTTCTTTCCTAAACAGATACACAGTTCTTGTTCAACTAAACTGCCCGTTACTTTAATAAGAAAGGTGATTACCATTTGGTTCAGTAATCACCGCTTGGCATTTCTATTCAATAAAATTTATTTTATTTTCTTGACACCATTCAATTGCAATTTGTTTAAAATTCTCGTCACGGTATGAATACCATTGTTCTTCCAGTTCAAAATCTATTATTTTATCCTTAAATCTTCTAAAGGCACCCTTTCCCTTAATTGCTCTTAATAAGGAGTCCTGCTTTCGTTGATCACTTACTGTTAGGCAAAAGTCTTCCATTATCTCATATTCATTCACTTCATATTTAGTAGGTAACTCTATATAATTTTCAAAGTTCTCAACCACATCAATTGCAATCATTCTATTCTCTTGTTCCCATTCCGGTAAATGATCAAATGGTTTTTCGTCTTCAACTTCTCTCAAGTCCTCCGATGTTACTAACACTATTTCACCCGTTTTAATATTTAGTAATGAATGTGACTCTTCAAACTGTATTTCCATTTCCTCAATTATATCTTTCAGTTTGACTTGTATAGTCATTATTAGATCACCTTTTGATATTTTTTAGTAATGCACCCGTTAGTTGAACAAGTTAATGTACCTATTGTTTAATTTTTTTAGCTACATAATCACCGTAAAAGTATGAGTTATCTAGATCATCATATTTAGGTGTAGCAATTATAGTATATTTACCATTTTCATCAACTTCAAATAAAGCTACATTATTATACTCCCATCCTACGAAATGATCAGGATTTGAATCATCTACCGACATATCAATGTTGTATATTCCTTTAGTTAATACCCCACTTTGTTGAAAGTCCACTATTAAATCCTTAGCTTTTGGAATAGGATGTTTATTTTTATTCATGTCAAATTCAAATAAAAAATTCACCACACCTATATACCTCGAATTATAATTTTCACGCCGAGGATCACTTGGTTTCAATGTAGGTAAAAGAGCATTGGTATCAATCTTTTGGGTCCTTTTAAAATCTTCTAATAATTCTTGAGAATATACCATATTTAATTCAATATTATCGAAAGGGAACATGTAGGCAGGTTCTCCATCCTCAATAACAACTTTTTGAGGATATTTTACTAAACCATACTTTTTTATTATTTTATTAATCGTGTGAATAACTTCAGGATGCTGCTCTATATATGCACCTTTAAACATTTCTAAATAAAAATCATCACTTGATTCTTGAACAAATTTATAGATAATACTTTTATCCTGATGAGTCTCCTTTTCAAAAGTAAGACTTGGATACGCTGAGTACGGTTTATCTATTCTTAAATGAGTATCGTAATTATCATCTACCAAGAAATTGTTTTCTGCTGTTATAATTTGAAACTCCTTTTTAAATCCATAATTAGTTTTTAGATAATCTTGAACTGGCTTTTTTAAATCATCTTTAGAGACACATCCATTTAGAATTAGGATTGAAATACTTACTAAGATGATTTGAGTCAATTTTTGAATATTCATCAATCCTCTATCCTACCTTACTTAAATTATTATTAATAATTATATCATTCCTTATTAATACAGATAGGTAAGGCTTTGAAGTTATCGCCACCTTTTCCCCCTGTTCACACCGTACGTGCGACTTTCACCGCATACGGCGTTCCAACTAA
>NZ_JAGGQY010000071.1:0-24040 GCF_018613105.1 Bacillus sp. ISL-77 | reverse complement strand
AAGAACCCTGAAAGATGATCAGGTTGATAGGTCAGAGGTGGAAGCGTGGTAACATGTGGAGCTGACTGATACTAATCGTTCGAGGACTTAACCAATTTTTAAGGCATACTCGTTTTTACAAACTTCTTCTGCATTATCTAGTTTTGAGGGAATGAAAAAAAAAAATTTTCCTCTTGAAAAATATGAAAAAGACATTATAATAAAATAGTGTCGAATAAATGGTCTGGCAATAATGGCGAGAAGGTCACACCCGTTCCCATACCGAACACGGAAGTTAAGCTTCTCAGCGCCGATGGTAGTTGGGACACGCGTCCCTGTGAGAGTAGGACGTTGCCAGGCTGTAAATATGGAGGATTAGCTCAGCTGGGAGAGCATCTGCCTTACAAGCAGAGGGTCGGCGGTTCGAGCCCGTCATCCTCCACCATATTTACCTTTCATACTTTACGCCGGGGTAGCTCAATTGGTAGAGCAACTGACTTGTAATCAGTAGGTTGGGGGTTCAAGTCCTCTCGCCGGCACCTTTGTATGAGCCATTAGCTCAGTTGGTAGAGCATCTGACTTTTAATCAGAGGGTCGAAGGTTCGAGTCCTTCATGGCTCACCATTTTAAATGAATATGCGGGTGTGGCGGAATTGGCAGACGCACCAGACTTAGGATCTGGCGCCGCAAGGCGTGGGGGTTCGACTCCCTTCACCCGCACCATTTAATTTTCATATGCGGAAGTAGTTCAGTGGTAGAACATCACCTTGCCAAGGTGGGGGTCGCGGGTTCGAATCCCGTCTTCCGCTCCAATTGTTTTAGCCGGGGTGGCGGAACTGGCAGACGCACAGGACTTAAAATCCTGCGGTAGGTGACTACCGTACCGGTTCGATTCCGGTCCTCGGCACCATTTAAGTTAATTAAATTCATATGCGCCCTTAGCTCAGCTGGATAGAGTGTTTGACTACGAATCAAAAGGTCGGGAGTTCGAATCTCTCAGGGCGCACTTTAACGGGAAGTAGCTCAGCTTGGTAGAGCACTTGGTTTGGGACCAAGGGGTCGCAGGTTCGAATCCTGTCTTCCCGACCATTCTTCTTATAACTTTATGGGGCCTTAGCTCAGCTGGGAGAGCGCCTGCTTTGCACGCAGGAGGTCAGCGGTTCGATCCCGCTAGGCTCCACCATAATTAAATTGTATATTTGGCGGTGTAGCTCAGCTGGCTAGAGCGTACGGTTCATACCCGTAAGGTCGGGGGTTCGATCCCCTCCGCCGCTACCAAATATAGAGGACCTTTAGCTCTGCTGGTTAGAGCAACGAGCAAAGCTTCTATGAAATTTCTTCGAGTTGTACCCATCGAGCTGCTGCTTGAATAAGCTTTCTGAGATGGGGACAGACAGATTTTAATCATCAAAGTAAATAAACTTAAACTTGGACCTTTAGCTCAGCTGGTTAGAGCAGACGGCTCATAACCGTCCGGTCGTAGGTTCGAGTCCTACAAGGTCCACCATTAGTTTCATAATGAACACGGAGGAATACCCAAGTTTGGCTGAAGGGATCGGTCTTGAAAACCGACAGGCGGGTCATACCGCGCGGGGGTTCGAATCCCTCTTCCTCCTCCATTTGCTTTTATAATTTTATTGTCGCGGGGTGGAGCAACGAGCATTGCTTCAATGAATAATCTGCGAGTTGTATCAATCGAGTTGCTGCTTGCATATGCTTACTGAGATTGATACAGTCCATGCAACTAAGCGCATGAGCAAAATGTTATATTTTTATTGTCGCGGGGTGGAGCAGTCTGGTAGCTCGTCGGGCTCATAACCCGAAGGTCGCAGGTTCAAATCCTGTCCCCGCAATTGGTCTGGTAGTTCAGTTGGTTAGAATGCCTGCCTGTCACGCAGGAGGTCGCGGGTTCGAGTCCCGTCCAGACCGCCATATGTTGGCTCAGTAGCTCAGTCGGTAGAGCAAAGGACTGAAAATCCTTGTGTCGGCGGTTCGATTCCGTCCTGAGCCACCATTTTAATTAAATATAGTTTTTATTGTGGCGATTGTGGCGAAGTGGTTAACGCACCTGATTGTGGTTCAGGCATTCGTGGGTTCGATTCCCATCAGTCGCCCCATAATAAATTTATTATATGCGGGTGTAGTTTAGTGGTAAAACCTCAGCCTTCCAAGCTGATGATGAGAGTTCGATTCTCTTCACCCGCTCCAATTTATGGGCCTATAGCTCAGCTGGTTAGAGCGCACGCCTGATAAGCGTGAGGTCGATGGTTCGAGTCCATTTAGGCCCACCATATATCTTTTCATAGTAGCAACTTTAATTATTCCGCAGTAGCTCAGTGGTAGAGCTATCGGCTGTTAACCGATCGGTCGTAGGTTCGAGTCCTACCTGCGGAGCCAAACGGGGAAGTACTCAAGTGGCTGAAGAGGCGCCCCTGCTAAGGGTGTAGGTCGGGTGACCGGCGCGAGGGTTCAAATCCCTCCTTCTCCGCCATATTTTAAGGCCCCTTGGTCAAGCGGTTAAGACACCTCCCTTTCACGGAGGTAACACGGGTTCGAGTCCCGTAGGGGTCATAAAAAAAACTGATAACAACATGTTATCAGTTTTTTTTTTTTGATCTATTAAAGAAAGAAAGATATAGATTACGTTTATGATTTCAAAGAGCTATTGGATACAATTTATAGACTTTTTATCCGAACTATTGACGCCAATAGGCCCTATTAGATTCGGTTTCTAGACTTTTTATCGAGCTAATGACGTCAATAGGCCCTATTGGATTTGGTTTCTAGACTTTTTATTGAACTAATGACGCCAATAGGCCCTATTGGGTTCGTTTTCTAGACTTTTTATCGAACTAATGACGCCAATAAGTCCCTTTGGCTCCATTTTACAGAAACTCTCCGCTTTTTCCATGAGATGTCTAAACCTATAAATCCGCTTGAATGTCCAAATTCTAGAACCAAACGTGGACGCCTTTTATACAGGAATCGTTATATTGATATAACTTTTAGCGTCCTCCTTTCCTTAGTGAAAGCCTTGATAGCGCTTACATTCACAACAATTTCCCCTAATCTTGAACTATTAATCAAATAACATTTTTTGAATGAAAATCATAAAAAAACTAAAAAAAATTTATATATTTTTGGCGATTACTGATAGAAAAATTGGTGTATAGTGTCGATATTTGTCGCACCTTAGGTTTTTATGGCATATTGCCTCAGCTATTGTCAGAAAAGATAAAAAAGTTTTATGAGGAATATTGATTAATAGCCATTATAATTGGTCTTTGAAATACATATTTTCATTGGGAATGAGGAGAGCCATGACAGTGAATACGTTTTTTCCTACTGACTATCAGTTACATTTATTTCACGAGGGAAATTTTTTCCAAAGTCATCAGCTTTTTGGCGCTCATATCTTTAAGAATTCCGATAAGGTTTATACACGATTTTGCGTATGGGCCCCTAATGCAATGCAGGTTAGGCTTGCGGGGGATTTTAATAACTGGAATGGTGAAGGGTATGAATTGCAAAAGGTTAATGATGAGGGAGTTTGGATTCTGATTGTTAATAGGGATCTAACAGGGAAGCTTTATAAGTATGAAATTATCACACATTCAGGTGAGAGGCTGCTAAAATCAGATCCATTTGCTTTTTATTCTGAAATAAGACCGAATACAGCTTCTATTGTTTATTCGTTAAACCATTATGAGTGGCAAGACACTCATTGGATGAATCGAAGAGGAAAAAAGAACCTCCTTTCTGAGCCAGTGGTAATTTATGAATTGCATTTGGGTTCATGGAAAAAGAAGGAAGACGGCGAATATCTAAGTTATAAAGAATTGGCATTGGAACTTATTCCATATGTAATTGAGCACGGATTTACACATATAGAGTTACTACCTCTAGTCGAACACCCTCTCGATGCCTCATGGGGTTATCAAGGAACAGGTTACTTTTCTGTTACATCCAGGTATGGGACACCAGATGAATTTAGAGAATTTGTTGATCTGATTCATCAAAATGGTATTGGGGTTATTCTTGATTGGGTGCCTGGTCATTTTTGCAAGGACGCTCATGGCCTTTACCGTTTTGATGGGACTCACATTTATTCCTATAGCACAGCTAGCGACAGAGAGAATGCTGTTTGGGGAACGGCCAACTTTGACCTTGGAAAAGGAGAGGTACAAAGTTTTCTAATCTCAAATGCCCAGTTTTGGATTGACTATTTCCATATTGATGGTTTCCGAATGGACGCAGTAGCTAATATCATTTACTGGCCGAATGGCTCAAATGAAAAGCGTGAAAACCCATTTGGAATTAACTTTTTGAAAAAACTAAACCAACATGTTCATGAGTATGATCCACACTTTTTAATGATTGGTGAGGATTCAACAGAATTTCCTAATGTCACAACACCAGTTACATACGGTGGGCTTGGCTTTGATTATAAATGGAATATGGGCTGGATGAATGACATGCTTGAATATATGGAAACTCCACCTTACTCGCGCTCACATGTTCATTCTAATGTAACGTTTTCATTTTTATATGCCTTTTTAGAAAACTTTATGCTGCCATTTTCTCACGATGAAGTGGTACATGGAAAAAAATCACTACTCGATAAGATGCCAGGCGATTATTGGGAGAAATTTGCACAACTTAGACTTTTGCTAGGGTATATGTTTGCTCATCCTGGAAAAAAACTTTTATTTATGGGTTTTGAACTGGGCCAGTTTTCTGAATGGAAAGATAAAGAACAGCTCGATTGGAACTTAATGGACTATGAGATGCATCAAAAATTAAATGCCTACGTAAAGTTTTTAACTAAATTCTATAAACGTTCAAAGGCACTTTATGAACTCGATCATTTACAGGACGGATTCGAATGGATTGATGCCAATAATAGCCACCAATCTGTTTTCTCTTTTATGAGAAAAGGGAAAAAGTCTGAAGAAACATTAGTGGTTATTTGCAATTTTACTGGTGTCAATTACCCAATGTATAAAATTGGTGTTCCTAAATCCGGTGAGTATCGAGAAATTTTCAATAGTGATCATATAGAATACGGTGGAGCTGGATTGGTTAATAAAAAGACTATTATAGCAGAAGAAGAACCATTCCATGGCCAGCCATTTTCATTAAATCTAGCAATTCCCCCATTTGGATTTCAAATCATCAGACCAGTTAAAAAGAGGAAGGAGCGAAAAGGAAATGGCAAAGAAGAAGTGCGTAGCCATGTTATTAGCAGGAGGGAAAGGAAGTAGGCTTAATTCGCTGACAAAGGATCTAGCGAAACCAGCTGTTCCTTTTGGAGGTAAATATCGAATTATTGATTTTGCATTGAGCAATTGCGCCAATTCTGGCATCGATACGGTTGGGGTATTAACACAATACCAACCATTGTTATTAAATTCCTATATTGGGATTGGAAGCGCATGGGATCTTGACCGAAAGGATGGCGGGGTAACTGTATTACCACCGTATGCTGAATCTTCCGAAGTAAAATGGTATACAGGCACTGCAAGTGCGATTTATCAAAACCTTAATTACCTTAAACAATACCAGCCTGAATATGTGCTAATCCTATCAGGTGACCATATTTACAAAATGAACTATGAGAGTATGCTTGAATATCATATTGAAAAAAGGGCTGACGTAACTATTTCTTTAATAGAAGTTCCTTGGAATGAAGCCAGTCGTTTTGGAATCATGGATACAGACGAAGAACTAAGAATTGTCGATTTTGACGAAAAACCAGCGAATCCAAAAAATAATCTTGCTTCGATGGGCATTTATATTTTTAACTGGAATATACTTAAAGAATATTTAGAAATGGATGACCGTGTTCCTGAATCGAGTCATGATTTTGGTAAAGATGTGATTCCGATGCTTTTAGAGGAAAATAAAAAATTGTTTGCTTATCCATTTAAAGGCTATTGGAAAGACGTCGGTACGGTCCAAAGCCTCTGGGAAGCTAATATGGATCTACTAAGAGAAGAATGTGACTTAGATTTGTTTGACCACGGATGGAGGATTTATTCAGTTAACCCGAATCAGCCGCCACAATATATTTCGCCGAGTGCGGTGGTTAAAGAGTCACTTATTAATGAGGGATGTACAATAGAAGGGGAAGTAGTGAAATCTGTTCTTTTTCAAGGGGTTACTGTTGGAAAAGGATCAACTATTTTAGAGTCGGTCATTATGCCGGATGCGATCATTGGTAATAATTGTTTGATTGAAAGAGCCATTGTACCTTCTGACGTGAATGTACCTGATGGGACTGTTATCCGCTCGTTCGATGAAGAGATTATTCTAGTTACTAATGAAATGTTAAGCGGGTTATACCCTGCTTTTTAATATAATACAGGAGGGACTTGGATTGGAAAAAAAGCTACTAGGAGTCATTGATGCCACCACATACCATGAAGATTTGGAAGATTTATTAACACATCGCGCACTTGCTGCCCTGCCTTTTGCAGGAAGATATCGTATTATTGATTTTGTGCTATCGAATATGGTGAATTCAGGTATTCGAAGTGTGGCAATATTTCCAAAAATGCAGTACCGTTCACTAATGGATCATCTAGGTTCAGGGAAAAACTGGGATTTGAATCGAAAACGGGATGGCCTTTTCTTTTTCCCATCTCCAATAGTTGATTATGATGGAAATACAATTGGTTCGTTTGAGAATTTTGCAGCAAATTTAGACTTCTTTTATCGCAGCACGCAAGAGTATTCGATTATTTCAAATTGCTATACGGTTTTTAATATGAACTTTAGACCAATCTTAGATTGGCACAGCAATTCAAGATGTGACATTACCGAAATCCATCAGAAGGATGGAGCTTCGATGGAGATGTACTTAATCAAAACATCCCTACTTATTAAGCTGATTGAAACGCGTAATGAAACAGGGTATACCTGTATGAAGGATGTTGTAAATGATATTGAAAATCTTTACTCGATTTGTAACTATGAATATGACGGTTATTCCGTGATGATAGATTCGATCGAAAACTATTTTTCTACTAGTATGAATTTGCTAAAGTCGGATGTTTGGAAAAAACTTTTTATTAAAGAACAGCCGATTTTCACTAAGGTAAAGGATGAGCCGCCAACGAAATATATTAAAGGGTCTGTTGTAAAAAATGCAATGATTGCCAATGGATGTTTAATTAGCGGTTCAGTAGAAAATAGTATTATATCCCGCGGTGTAAAGATTGGAAAAGGTGCAGTTATTAAGAACTGTATCATTATGCAAAAGTGCCAGATCGAAGATAATTGTTATCTAGATTCCGTTATTTTAGATAAAGATGTGAAAGTTGAAGCAGGAACTCACTTAACTGGAACAGCGGGGTCACCATTTGTGGTTCGTAAAGGGACAAAACAAGGAGCGTTGATGAACTCGTGAAAGTACTATTTGCCGTTTCGGAATGTGGACCATTTGCAAAATCGGGAGGACTTGCCGATGTTGCTGGTTCCCTTCCAAAAGAATTAAAGAGTTTGGGAACTGATGTCAGAGTTATTCTACCTAAATACGGAACAATTTCAGAAGAATTTAAGAGTGAGATGAAAAAGGTTAAAGAATTTACTGTTTCTGTTGGCTGGAGAAATCAGTATTGCGGAATTGAAGAGCTCACACACCAGGGAGTTACATTTTATTTCGTCGATAATGAATACTACTTTAAACGAGAAAATTTATATGGATATTTTGATGATGGGGAAAGATTTGCTTATTTTAATAGGGCTGTCTTAGACACACTTGCCGAGCTAAACTTTTTTCCAGATGTGTTACATTGCCATGACTGGCACACGGCGATGATTCCTTTTCTGTTACGAACGGAATATTATAAAAGAAAAGGTTACGGCTTATTGCGTACTGTTTTTACGATTCATAATCTTCAATTCCAAGGGATCTTTCCAAAAGAGGTCTTGGGGGACTTGTTAGGAATGGATTACAATTCCTTTCACACTGGTCACTTAGAGTTTTTCGGAAATATCAATTATATGAAGGGCGCTCTTGTAGCTGCAGACAAAATTACGACAGTTAGCCCGACCTATAAAGAAGAAATTCAAACACCTGTATTTGGTGAAAAGTTAGACGGTCTCTTAAGAGAAAGAAAAGATGACTTAATTGGGATTTTAAATGGGATTGATGAAGATTTCTATAATCCTGTTTCCGACCCATTAATATATCAAACATATACGGCTGATAATCATCAAAAAAAATCAATCAACAAAAGTGAGATTCAAAAACATTTTGGATTACCACAATCTGCGCGTACACCTTTATTAGTCATGATTACAAGGCTGACAAGGCAAAAAGGACTTGATTTAGTTAAATGTGTCCTTCGTGAAATATTGCAGGAGGATCTGCAGGTCATTATCCTTGGAACAGGTGATTATGAATACGAAGAACATTTAAGACAGGCCGCACGTATTTATCCTGAAAAATTAAGGGTTCATACTGGTTTTAATGAAGGGCTTGCCCATAAACTTTATGCCGCTGCAGATTTGTTTTTGATGCCATCCCAATTCGAACCATGCGGGCTTGGACAGTTGATTGCAATGAAATATGGTGCGATCCCGATCGTTAGGGAAACTGGCGGCTTAAATGATACCATAAAACCTTGGAACGAATTTACTGGAAAAGGAAATGGATTTTCTTTTGCAAATTTTAATGCCCATGATATGCTCTATACAATTAAAAGAGCACTAGGCGTTTATCACGATTCAAAATCGTGGAAATCAATTGTAAAGCAAGCAATGGAAATGGATTATAGCTGGGCACAGTCAGCATATAGCTATAACCAGTTATATGCAGAGATCGTTGCAAGGAGTGAAACACATGTTTTCTAATACGGTCGAGTTTAAGGAAACTTTTCTAAAAAGGATTGAGATGGTATGTGGGAAGAGTTTCCCTGAAAGCTCAGCCAGGGATCACTATCAAACCCTTGGAACAATGATTAGCGAATTTGTAAGTAATGCTTGGATTACTACAAACGAGCGTCATTTGGCGGCAAAGGGAAAGCAGGTTTATTACCTCTCTATTGAATATCTTTTGGGGAAATTACTACGACAAAATCTAATTAACCTGGGTGTGGAAGAGACGGTGCAAGCAGGCCTAGAGGAATTAGGAATCGATCTAGGAGAATTAGAGGAATATGAGGCAGATGCAGGCTTAGGAAACGGCGGCTTAGGAAGATTAGCTGCCTGTTTTCTAGACTCACTTGCTTCACTTAATCTGCCGGGTCATGGTCATGGCATTCGTTACAAACATGGCTTATTTGAACAAAAAATTGTTGATGGCTATCAAGTAGAATTGCCGGAACAATGGCTAAGGAACGGAAATGTTTGGGAAATCCGTAAAACCGATAGTTCCATCAAAATCCCATTTTGGGGTAAGGTGGAAACGAAGATGGAAAATGGGCGACTTGTGTTTCATCATCTACAAGCTGAAACGGTCACCGCAGTGCCTCACGATATGCCGGTCATCGGCTATCAGTCAAAAACCATCAATACACTAAGACTTTGGAATGCAGAGCCTTCCCAATTTCCCTTACACGAGGATATTTTAAAATATAAACGGGAAACGGAAATGATTTCTGAGTTTTTATATCCTGATGATACACATGATGAAGGAAAGGTTTTAAGATTGAAACAGCAATACTTTTTGGTATCCGCTAGTATACAATCTATTTTAAAGACCTATCGGAAACAACACAGCAGCTTAAAACAACTCCATGAACATATCTGTATTCACATTAATGATACACACCCTGTCCTGGCCATTCCCGAGTTAATGAGAATCCTAATTGATGACGAAGGATTTGATTGGGAGCAGGCATGGCACATTACAAAACATACTATTTCTTACACCAATCATACCACCTTGTCAGAAGCGTTAGAGAAATGGCCAATACATATTTTTCAACCGTTGCTTCCAAGAATATTTATGATTGTAGAAGAAATCAATGAACGATTTTGCCAGGAACTTTGGGAGCAAACACCAGGTGATTGGGAGCGGATTAAGGGACTAGCCATCCTTGCCGATAATTATGTAAAAATGGCTCATTTGGCTATCGTCGGAAGCTTTAGTGTGAATGGTGTGGCGAAACTGCATACTGAAATATTAAAGAAACGCGAGATGAATCAATTTTATCAATTGTTTCCTGATAAATTTAACAATAAAACGAACGGAATTGCCTACCGCCGCTGGCTGTTAAAAGCGAATCCAAAACTATCTTCATTGATTACAGATACGATTGGGTCTGAATGGACCTATAAAGCTACCGAGCTTTCCCAGTTACTTAATTATCAAAACGACACTTCGTTTTTAGATCAATTGTTAAAAATTAAGAATGAAAATAAACAAACACTTGCCAAGATTATTTTCGATAAGACGGGAACTGCCGTTGATACTGGTTCAATCTTTGATGTACAAGTGAAGCGGCTCCATGCTTATAAACGGCAGCTTTTAAATGTCTTACATATTATGCATCTCTATAATCGGATCAAAGAAGATTCAAGCTTCAAGGTTGTTCCAAGGGTGTTTATTTTTGGAGCGAAAGCATCGCCAGGATATTATTATGCGAAGAAAATCATTAAGTTAATAAATACAGTTGCTGAAAAAGTCAACAATGATCCATCTATCAACGACAAAATCAAAGTGATTTTTCTTGAAAATTATCGCGTTTCTCTTGCGGAGAAGATCTTTCCTGCAGCAGATGTCAGTGAACAAATCTCCACGGCTAGTAAGGAAGCTTCTGGAACAGGTAATATGAAGTTTATGATCAATGGGGCATTGACGGTGGGAACCTTGGATGGTGCCAATATAGAAATTCGTGAATTAGTCGGTAATTCCAATATATTCACGTTTGGACTAACTGCAGATGAAGTTCTTCACTACTATCAACATGGCGGATATCAATCCGATGAATATTACCACCACGATTATCGAATTCGTCAAGCCGTTGACCAGCTTGTGAATGGCTTTTTCCCTGGTGTTTATAATGAATTTGAACCAATATTCGATTCACTCCTTCAGGAAAATGATCAATATTTTGTCTTAAAGGATTTTGCTTCCTATGCAGAAACACAACGTTCCATTGGAGAAGCGTTTATTGACCGATTACGTTGGCAGCAAATGAGTCTAAATAATATCGCCCAGGCTGGTTATTTTTCAAGTGATCGTACGATTCAGGAATACGCAGACGACATATGGGGAATTAAGCCATTACAATAAAAAAAAGCTTCTGCCAGTTGCGGCAGAAGCTTTTTTTTATAAGAAGTGTCCAGCAAAGATTCCGATTGCTAATAAAAACCCAAATATCGTATTGGTTTGTGCTGTCGCTTTCATCGCTGGTGCCATTTGAATCGGCAGGGTATTTTCTATAAATCCTTTGATTGCTTTAATAGCCTTTGGGGCGCTAAGAATTACAAGTGCTGTCCAAATTGGTAAAACACCAATAATGATGAGTCCCAAAACCCAAAGAAATGAAAAAGTGAACATCCCTGTTAATAAGTAAATAGCACCTTTCTTACCTAATAGAATGGCAACTGTTTTACGGCCGTTTTCTTTGTCGCCATCCAAATCACGGATGTTATTCGATAACATAATCATACCAACCAATATCATACTTGGAACTGAAACGAGAATACTTGTGCTGCTGACTGTTCCCGTTTGAATAAAGAAGGCGATTAAAATAATCAGCATCCCCATAAAGAAACCTGAAAGAATTTCACCAAATGGTGTATAGGCGATTGGGAAAGGACCTCCAGTATAAAAATATCCCACAGCCATACAAATTAGGCCTACAACGGCTAACCACCAGCTGCTATTAGCGCAAATATAGATCCCTAATAATAGAGCAATTCCATAAAATCCAAACGCAAGATTTAGGACTGTTTTGGGTTTGATTCCGTCACGTACAATCGTACCGCCAATCCCAACGGATTGGGCAGTATCCAGACCGCGTTTGAAATCGAAATATTCATTAAACATATTGGTTGCAGCTTGAATCAATAAACTCGCTAAAAGCATGGCAAAAAATAGACCAAAATGGATTTTCCCATACTTAAGGGCTAATGCCGTACCAAGCAGAACTGGCACGAATGCAGCGGTTAATGTATGTGGGCGGGTCATTTGCCACCAAACTTGAAAGCCGCGGTTTGATTCAACTACAGGTTTCGAGCTTTGCTGTATATTTGGTTGCATAGTATCTCTCCCTTTTTAGTTTTTTTCTCTCTATTTAAAGGTTTAGAATCGATTATTTAATGGGCTTTGCCCAAAACTAAGTGTATGAAATTCAAGGAATAGTGTCAATTAATTTTTCTTATCAAATCTAGAAGATTATACCTTATTGATTATTATTGGATGGTTGGTGGGAAAATGAAACTAATCAAATGAGAAGGCTTTTTTTATCAGTAAGATGAAAACTTAAGATATAATACGGAATGATGCAGGTTTGCTAGTGACAAGTATTACTGACTTCTTTACAATGAGAGTAGTATGTTAAAATTTGCATTAATATGAATGGATAACAGTCATTTCGGCTGTTTTGGAGGGATTTGTTTGATTACCATTCAAGAATTGGAAATAATGGAACGAGGTCTTTTGGCTGTTAATCGGGCAAAAGAACTTGGCCGGCCCATTTTAATTAGTGAAGTTCATAAAATGGACACGATTAACCCACTATCATTTTTTAATATAGGAAAAAAACATTATCGCGGGGAACGATTTTTCTGGAAGGACCCAACGGACGAGACGGTGCTAATTGGACTTGGGATTTCGAAACAAATTCAGACGGATCAGGCTTCTGACCGCTTTTTTCATGTTGAAAAGGAATGGGAAAAATTTTTAGAGGACTGCCTCATTTTTAATCCATATACAGAAGTTGGTTTAGGGCCCGTCATGTTCGGGGGCTTCTCTTTTGACCCCTACAAGGATAAAACAGACCTCTGGTCCAAGTACGCTGATTCATTGTTCCACATACCCAAATTTCTATTGAGCCTCATTCGCGGTCAAACGTATTTAACCACGAATACAGTTTGTACTCCACATGAGGATCCTTATATATTTAAGAAAGTGAGCAAAGAGAGAAATCAGCTATTAAATTCGCTCCATCAGAATGAACGGATGAGTACAGCGTCACTTCTAGAAACGCGAGAGATTGAACCAGAGGAGTGGAAAAAAACTGTTGATGGAGTTGTGAAGGAATTAACAGAAGGCCCGCTTAAGAAGGTCGTTCTAGCCCGAGAATTGCGGCTTGTATTTGACGATCATGTAGAGGCAGAGGATGTATTGAATAATTTATATCTGCAGCAGCATGAAAGCTTTATTTTCGCATTTGAATCGAATGGTGATTGTTTTATTGGGGCATCTCCAGAAAGACTAGTGAAAAAACATGGAAATGAGGTTTATTCTACCTGCCTTGCCGGTTCTATTTCACGGGGAAAAACTGAACAAGAAGACCTGAAATTAGGTCATATGTTATTAAATGATCAAAAAAATCTGATTGAGCATGGTTTCGTGGTAGAAATGATTAAGGAAGCACTTGAAGAATCATGTGAAGAAATTATTTTGCCTGACAAGCCGCAGTTGATGAAGATACGGGATATTCAGCACCTTTACACCCCTGTTATTGGAAAATGCCATAATGATGCTTCCTTGTTGTTATTAGTCGAACGACTTCACCCAACACCAGCACTCGGCGGACTGCCTAAGGATGAAGCAGTTGTAAAGATTAGACAAGTAGAGGAACTGGACCGTGGATTCTATGCTGCCCCTTTAGGGTGGGTGGACTACAGAAGAAATGGCGAATTTGCTGTTTCGATTCGATCTGGACTGATCCAGGGGGATGAAGTATCGTTGTTTGCAGGTTGTGGAGTAGTAGCAGATTCTGACTCAGAAAGTGAATATTTGGAGACGAGCTTGAAATTTAAACCAATGCTCCGAGCCCTTGGAGGAAATTAATATGAATCATCAAGAATCATTAACAGCCTATATAGCCGCCGTAGTTGCTGAACTTATTTTTTCGGGAGTTACGGATGTAGTGGTTAGTCCTGGTTCAAGGTCAACTCCAATGGCGATGATCATGGCAGAACATCCTGACCTGAAAGTCCATATCCATGTAGATGAACGGTCAGCGGCTTTCTTTGCGTTGGGAATAGCAAAGTCGTTAAATAAGCCAGTTGCCATACTTTGTACTTCAGGTACAGCCGCAGCAAACTATTTTCCTGCGATTGTTGAAGCGCGTTATGCTCGGGTACCATTGATTGTACTTACAGCGGATCGACCGCATGAACTGAGAGAGGTTGGTGCCCCACAGGCAATCGACCAAATTCATTTATATGGGAAGCATGTGAAATGGTTCTCCGAAATGGCATTGCCTGAAAAAAGTGATGAAATCATTCGCTATGCCAGGACCGTTTGTGCCCGGGCAGTTGCGATTGCCACTAGTGCCCCTTCTGGTCCTGTACATATGAATTTTCCTTTCAGAGAGCCGCTAATTCCAAAGATGGATGATGAGCTCTTCCAGCTTAATGAACGACCAAATGGGTATATAAAAGTTCAAAACGGGGACTTAACCCTTTCAGATGAACATTTTCAGGAAATAGCTGAAAGGCTTAATAAGACAAATAAAGGTGTTATTATTTGTGGAAACATGGGAGATGCTGAATTTCCTAACTCGGTTACGCAATTAGCTGAGAAATTAAATTTTCCAATCATTGCAGACCCCTTATCACAATTAAGAAGTGGGCAACATAGCCTTAAAAATATCATTGAAACTTATGATACCTTCCTAAGGAATGAAGATGCAAAAACCTTCCTTAAACCAGAAGTTGTTCTTCGATTTGGTGCGATGCCAATATCAAAAGCATTAACGATCTTCTTAAAAGAAAATGGAGATGCTGAACAATTTGTAATTGATGGCGGCGGAGGCTGGCGTGATCCTTCATCCTTGTCAACCAGTATGATCTTTTGTGATGAATTGGTATTCTGCAAGAAGCTATTGTCATATACGAATGAGAACCCCTCATCCCAATTTTTAAAGAAATGGAAAAAGGTAAACGGGCTAACCAAAGAAAATATGAATGCTCTAAGAGATATAACAGAATTAAGTGAAGGCAAACTATTTTATCAAATAGCCGATATGGTGCCAGAGGGTGCGACCCTTTTTGTTGGCAATAGTATGCCAATTCGCGACTTGGATAGTTTTTTTATTAACAATAATAAAGCAATCAAAGTAATGGCGAACAGGGGAGCCAATGGGATCGATGGTACTGTTTCGACCGCTTTAGGTGCAGCTTTATACTCAAAATCCTTATACCTTGTCCTTGGCGATTTAACTTTTTTCCACGACTTAAATGGTCTGATTGCAGCAAAGTTGTACAATATCGATATTAATATTATTGTTATCAACAATAATGGAGGCGGAATTTTTTCCTTCCTTCCTCAATCGGAGCATTCTAAGAATTTTGAACTGCTGTTTGGAACTCCACTAGATCTAGAATTTGAGCATGCGGTTAAGATGTTTAAGGGTGAATTTACGAAGATTGAAGATTGGGACCATTTAGGGTCAGAAATGATGAAGGCTACGAATCAAACGGGGTTAAAAGTATATGAACTTAGAACAAACAGAGACGTTAACCGTGACGAACACCGCGGATTTTGGAGCTTTGTTTCCCGGGAAATATCGAACTTTGTCAAAGGTGAACAGTAAATGAAGATTGTTAGCGACGGGATTCAATATCATGTCGAAGTTTACGGGGAAGGATCTATCCCGCTTGTTCTTTTACATGGATTTACCGGGGACAGCTCGACATGGACTCCTTTCTATGATGCTTGGGGGAAGCAAATGAATCTAATTAATCCTGACATCATTGGACATGGAAAAACGGAATCACCCGATGTACTTAGTCGATATCAAATAGAGTCAGTTGCGAAGGATTTAAAAACGATCCTTGAACATTTAGATGTTAAGCAAGTAGATCTACTTGGTTACTCAATGGGTGGAAGACTTGCCCTTACTTTTGCCCTGCTTTTTCCTGAGCGGGTCCGAAAATTAATACTTGAAAGTGCCTCACCAGGTCTGGAAACAGAAAATGAAAGTCAACTTCGCCGTATGAAAGATGCGGAACTTGCTAAATTTATTAAAGAACAGGGGATAAGCTCGTTTGTAGATTATTGGGAAGGGATCCCCCTTTTTCAAACGATGAAACGACTGCCTTCAGCGCAAAAGCAGGTCATAAGAGAACAGCGTTTAAACAATTCGCCTACTGGGCTCGCGAACAGCCTGCTTGGGATGGGAACCGGATCTCAGCCTAACTGGTGGGGGAAATTAAACGAACTAACTTGCGAGGTTCTGCTCTTAACGGGTGAAGAAGATAAAAAGTTCTGTGATATTGCAGATAAAATGATGAAAGAGCTAAAAAATAGCTCTTGGGTGGTTATTGAAGATAGTGGCCATGCAATTCATGTGGAAGAACCAGAAAAGTTTGGTACAATAGTAAGTGACTTTTTGTCAAAAGAATAAATAAGGGAGGATATCATTTTGACAGTAGAATGGATTGCAGGACGCAAATATGAGGAAATTCTATATGAAACATACAATGGTATTGCGAAAATCACCATTAATCGTCCACATGTACATAATGCATTTACACCGAGAACTGTTTCGGAATTAATTGATGCTTTTGCCTTCGCACGAGATGATTCTAGTGTAGGAGTTATTATTTTAACTGGAGCAGGAGATAAGGCATTTTGTTCAGGTGGTGACCAAAAAGTTCGTGGCCATGGGGGATATGTTGGAGAGGATCAAATTCCTCGTCTAAATGTTCTTGACCTTCAGCGCCTTATTCGAGTTATTCCAAAACCTGTTATTGCAATGGTAAAAGGATATGCCATCGGTGGTGGTCATGTGCTGCACATTGTGTGTGACTTAACGATTGCAGCTGATAATGCTATTTTCGGACAAACTGGACCGAATGTTGGAAGCTTTGATGCTGGATACGGCTCAGGCTACCTAGCTAGAATTGTTGGACATAAAAAAGCTCGAGAAATCTGGTTCCTATGTCGTCAATACAATGCCCAAGAGGCACTTGATATGGGCTTAGTGAATACGGTTGTTCCGCTTGAAAGAGTAGAGGAAGAAACGATTCAATGGTGTAGTGAAATACTTGAGAAAAGTCCAACTGCCCTTCGTTTCTTGAAAGCAGCCATGAATGCTGATACAGACGGATTAGCTGGTCTTCAACAATTTGCTGGCGACGCAACCCTGCTTTATTATACAACCGATGAAGCCAAAGAAGGCCGTGATTCATTTAAAGAAAAGCGTAAGCCTGATTTTGGTAAATTCCCTCGTTTTCCTTGATAGTTTTTACCAGCAGCTTGATGGTTTCCATCAGGCTGTTTTTAATAGAAAATCTGGGAAAAAGCAAGGCAGATTAGGAAAGGTGACAATTATGCAAAGCGAAATGATGCCTAATTTTTTGAAGAAAAGAGCGTTTCTAACCCCTGAACGAACAGCGGTGTATTTTCAGGAACAAACCATAACCTTCGGCGAACTCTACCAACGTTCTTATCAAGTTGCAGGACAGTTACAAGGGTTAGGAATGCGTAAAAACCAATATGTTGGTGTGTTATTAAATAGCAACCTAGATACGGTTGTAATATTATTTGCCCTTCAACTGTTAGGAGTTAGGGCTGTAATTTTGAACAACCGCCTTTCTCCGTCGGAACTAGTATGGCAGCTAATTGATCCAAAGGCCGTCTCTTTAATCATTGAAGATACTTTTTCTGAAAAAAAAGCCTTCATAAATAATCAAATTCCATCAATTTGTACGCTGACAAAGGCCGAGATATTTTTCGGCAGTCAAAACGCGCCCATTATTCAGGAAGAAATCAGCTTATCAGAAATTTGTACGATCATGTATACATCCGGAACCACTGGAAATCCCAAGGGGGTAATCCAAACCTATGGAAATCACTGGTGGAGTTCCGTTGGTTCAGCCTTAAATTTAGGATTTATTGAAGGGGATTCCTGGCTTTGTAACGTTCCGCTTTTTCATATTAGCGGCTTTTCAATTTTAATGCGCAGTGTCATATATGGAATGCCGATCGTTCTTCACGAGCACTTTGATGTTGAAGAAACCATTCATGATATTCATGATAAAAAAGTGACCATCATGTCAGTGGTTGGTACTTCCCTGAGACGAATAGTTGATGCTCTTCGAGAGAGGCGCCTGCCTAATCATTTTCGCTGTATGCTTCTTGGAGGAGGACCTGCACCATTACCATTACTCCAAGCGTGTATAGAAAAAGAAATACCTGTATTCCAAACCTATGGAATGACCGAATCCTCCTCGCAAATCGTGACGCTTGCTCCAGAATATAGTCTGACGAAGCTAGGCTCGGCAGGAAAGCCATTGTTCACCTCGCAGCTTCAAATAGTTGCAGAAGATGGTGGTCTGGCTCCCTCAGGTATGCCAGGTGAAATTGTCATAAAAGGACCCAATGTTACCCCAGGGTATTTATTCCTTCCTGAAGTAACAGAAGAAAAGTTTATTAATGGCTGGTTCCACACGGGAGATGTGGGCTACTTAGATGATGAAGGCTTCTTATATGTACTCGATCGGCGTTCTGACTTAATTATTTCAGGGGGAGAGAATATTTACCCTGCAGAAATTGAGGCAGTTTTGTTAGCCCATCCGGATGTTTCAGAGGCTGGTGTGACAAGTTTAGAGGATGCTGAGTGGGGACAAGTGCCGATTGCTTATATTGTAAAAAGAGAAGAAACAAATCCTTCGGTTGGAGCACTTGAGCAATTTTGTAAGGAGCGTTTAGCCAAATATAAAGTCCCTAAAGCATTTTATTTTACTAAGGAACTGCCTAGAAACGCATCGAAAAAAATACTCCGCCGAGAGCTCCGGGAGTGGGTGAAAGAGGAGATTCGGTAATGAAGATAGCAGCAGTAGAGTTAAATGTCATTCAAATGCCCTTAAATGACCCGTTTCTGACCCATTTAGGGGCTGTGAAGAACCGTGAGGGAATAATCATTAAGATAACCAATTCCGATGGTGTATCAGGGTTTGGAGAGGGCGTTGCCTTTTCTACTCCGTGGTACACAGAAGAAACGGTTAAAACAAGTTTACATATGTTAACTGATTTTTTGATTCCACTCCTTCAAAAAACACCTTTTAACCATCCTGAGGAGGTCTCTCAGCTGTTTGGCTCGGTAAGAAGGAACAATATGGCTAAGGCTGCCTTAGAAACAGCTGTATGGGATTTATTTGCGAAGAGTCATTCGCTGCCACTATCAAAACTCCTTGGGGGAACACGGTCTTTGATTGCGTCAGGGGTTGTAGTCGCCACAGATTCCACTAAAAATGCACTCCAGCAAATTGAGCAATATCTTGAGGACGGTTATCAAAGGATTAAAGTTAAAATAAATCCACAGCAGGATTATGCTTTTCTTTCTGAAATTCGCCGTTTTTATCCTGATCTGCCAATCATGGCAGATGCGAATTCTGCCTATACGATTAAGGATATCGAACGAATAAAAGCTCTTGATGACTTTAAGTTGCTGATGATCGAGCAGCCGCTGGGCTATGATGATATTCTTGAACACGCCTTGCTTCAAAAAGAAATTAAAACACCTATTTGTTTGGACGAAAGCATTGTCAGCTATGATGATGCTCGAAAAGCCATCGAGTTCGGAAGTTGTCAGGTAATTAATATTAAAGTGGGCAGGGTAGGGGGCTTGTATGAAGCGAAACGAATTCATGACTATTGCTTCGAAAAGGGCATACCGGTTTGGTGTGGGGGTATGATCGAGTTTGGGGTTTCTCGGGCCCATAATATTGCACTCGCCTCATTACCAGGATTTTCGATCCCAGGAGATATCTCTGCTTCTAATCGCTTTTGGGAGGAAGATATTATTACCCCAGAAGTAAATGTTAAAAATGGTTTTGTCAAAGTCCCATCCGGTCCTGGGATTGGATTTGAAATAAACGAAAAAAGATTACAGGAAACCTTGCTATTAAAAGAAACATTTGTTCTATAAAAAAATGAACCAGGTTTAAAAGCGGCCTGGTTCATTTCATCTTCAAATTTAGTTATTTAAGGCTATTTCTAATGATTCAAGATTTTTATTCATTAATGAAAAATAGGTTTCTTTGTTTTTGATGTTGTCGTTAGACAAAACAGCAAGATTATGAATGTGTAATGCTTTTGCCCCAATTTCTTTTTGAACAATTTTTCCAAGTTTTGATTGGACATTTTGTTCGAAAAGCATATAGTGTAAACCATCGTGTTCAGCTACAGAAATAATTTTTTCTAATTCCTTCTGGGTGGGCTCATTAGCAGTCGAAAGACCTGATATGCTGATTTGTTCAATCCCATAACGTTTTTCCCAATAACTAAACGCTGCATGTGTAACGATAATCTTTTTATGCTTCGCATTTGTAAGTGTCTGCTTATATTTAGTATTTAGTTCATCTAACTTTTGGGCAAGCTGTTTAAAATTCTTATTGAATAGTTCTTTGTGCTGCGGCATTTGTTTAATTAAAGAATCACGGATAACAGCAGCCATTTCCTTAGAATAAATGGGGTCAAGCCATACATGTGGGTTGACATCCGAATTGCTATGGTCATGTTCTTCTTCATGTGAATCGTCGCTTTTTGGGAGTTTTAGTTCCTCAGCCGTTGGGACTAATGTTACATGTTCATTTTTCAATGTTCCCTTTGCTTTTTCCACAAATCCTTCAAGTCCAAGTCCAATGTAGAAAAATAAGTCGGAATCGGCTAAATTCATCATATCCTTTTGGGATGGTTCAAATGTGTGTTCATCTGCCCCAGGTGGATAGATCGTTTTTACATTTACATATTTTCCACCAATTTGTGCAGTAAAATATTGAAGTGGGAATACTGTTGTATAAATAGTTAACTGGTCCTTCTTTTTTTGTACATGGTCTTTACCATTTGAACACGCGGACAACAGAAGACTTAATGGTAACAGAAAAGAAAGGAAAAGGATGATTTTTTTCATAAAGACTCCCTCACTATATTATTAAATCGGATTAATTACGATTTATTATCGAAATTTTTTTTTAATTCTGAATGATTACGAATGTATAATACGGAACGATTCCGATTTCCATTTGTATCTTACAAAAAAAATTCATCAAAAGCAAGTATAAAATTTGGTTTCATCATTAAAAATTAGGTATGCTTAGAAAGAAACAATAGAAAGGATGGTTATCATGAGTAACCCTACATTATTGAATGAGCTGTTAAACTATAATGAAAAATTTGTGGAGAACCACGAATATGAAAAGTATGAAACAACTAAATTCCCTAATAAACGCATGGTGATTCTTACATGTATGGATACCAGACTATTGGAATTATTGCCGAAAGCATTGAATTTGGGAAATGGTGATGCAAAGATTATAAAAGACGCAGGGGCCCTAGTGTCACACCCTTTTGGAAGTGTGATGAGAAGTATACTGATTGCTGTTTATCAATTGAAGGCTCAAGAGGTTTTAGTTATTGCCCATTATGATTGCGGCATGAGCGGTCTTAAAGCTGAACCAGTGATCGAGAGTATGATGGAGCGTGGAATATCAGAAGAAACGATTGACACACTTTCATATTCTGGCATCAACATTAAAAAATGGCTTCATGGATTTGATAATGTGACCGAGAGTGTTGAGCATAGTGTAGATATCATAAAAAATCATCCATTAATGCCAAAGGGTGTTCCTGTTCATGGATTGGTCATCGACCCAAAGACAGGAAAGCTTGATTTAATTGTTGATGGCAATAAGAATTAAAGCTTCTCTTTTTCAGGAACAGGATCCAAGCCACCAGGATGAAAGGGATGACATTTTGATATCCTTTTGATAGTGAGCCAGCCGCCTTTTAAAGCACCAAACCGCCCAATCGCTTCCAGACCATAATGGGAACAAGTAGGATAAAAACGGCAGGTCGGCGGTTTTATAGGTGAGATAACAATTTGATAAAAACGTATAATCGCTAGGAAGGCTTTTTTTAACATGTCAATCTCTCCTTAACTACAATTAACTACAAGATACCATAAATAAATAATATCGTCTAAATTGTTAATTGTATGTAAGTGGATGAAAAAACTCGGAATTTATTGTATGATAAATGGTAGATAAAAAAAGGAGTGATATCGATGCCTTCAGTTGAAAGCTTTGATTTAGATCATAACGCTGTTAAAGCCCCTTATGTGAGACATTGCGGGGTCCACAAAGTTGGAAGTGACGGTGTTGTTAATAAATATGATATTCGCTTTTGCCAGCCCAATAAACAGGCGATGAAACCTGATGTCATTCATACACTAGAGCACTTGCTTGCTTTTAATCTTCGTGAGCACTCCGAGAAGTATGATCACTTTGATATTATCGATATTTCACCAATGGGCTGCCAAACGGGCTATTACCTTGTTGTCAGCGGCGAGCCGACTGTGGAGGAAATCATTGATCTTCTTGAAGATACAATGAAGGCTGCAGTTGAAATCGTCGAAATTCCTGCTGCAAATGAACGACAATGCGGCCAAGCAAAACTGCATGATTTGGAAGGCGCTAAACGTTTAATGCGCTTCTGGCTTGAACAAAGCAAGGAAGAACTTAAACAGGTTTTTGCTTAATTAGAAAAGCTGAAGCTAGACAAATAATAAAAATTCCTATTCTACTTGAATAGGAATTTTTTTAAGCTTTATTTTGATCCTGATTATGTTCTTGGTCCTTCTCTTGGTCAAGATATGGATTATTTTCTATTGGGTCCACAGTATGTTTATACGTGTAGGCTTTAGAAGTGGTGCCCACGGCTAGAAGCAGGACAACGATAACAATAATAATACTAATAACAGCTACTACATACATTCGTGTGAAAGCCTCCTTTTTTCTTAATTGTAGCATGAATGGATGCTTTTTTGAGAAAAGCTTTGTTAAACTTGGCTGTTGATTTCCGCTCCAGGCGCTTCGCTTTCCGCGGGCGTGCCGGGGAGCCTCCTCGTCGCTTCGCTCCAATCAACGCAGGCTTTAAAATCAACAATGACCTTCAACACAGCCTTGAAAAGAAAAAGGGAAGCCCGCTGTTTGAGCTTCCTTCCTTATGTTTTTATGTACAATCAATGAATATTTCGAGGATGATAAGTATTTGTGCGATGTTGTCCGTACTCTTCTTGGGCAAATTTACCTTTCAAACTTTCAATTAAATAAATACCCATTAAATTGTATAATTCCTGCTTATCCATTTCTTGGATTAAAGCAAGTAGATCCTCATGTGACATCTCTTCTAAAAAGGCAAATGCCAGCATGTCGATATCCTCTTCATCACCGGTTAGCTTGTTTCGGTACATTTCGTACAACTCATCAACTAATTTCATTTCGATACACCTCCTAGTTATTCTTTTCCCTTATAAACATAAAATAATTCTAACTTAACCGTTTGTAAATTAACAGAAAAATCTGTTTCTTCGATTGTATGTTTATTATAGCGTATTCATTTCTAAAAAAATAATCGAAATTTGACAAAGAATAAATTTTTTCTATTTGCAAATTACTAATGAGTAAAAGGGGATGACATAATGGATCAGCAAAAGAAGACCTATTATATAGATGTTGGAAGCGGTGAAATTTCCCAAAGTTCAACCAGTTCAAACTGGAGCTATAAAATTCAGGCGGATAATGAAGAAATAACCCAGCTGCGCGAGCTTTTTGACCAAAACTATTCAACCGAGTGGAAAAACTTTGTTAGAGCCCATGTACCATATCTAGAATACCATTATGATCGTGAAAACGACGCCTATGACAGTACGATTCAGCAAGTGTATGGGATGTTGCATAAACTTGGTGATGCGGAAGCAAAAAATCATATTGAAAGTATGAATGTATTACCAAAATAAAATTTTCACCCTGTAAGAAAAATCCTAACTTTAGGATTTCAGATTGTAGACAAAAGGCATTCGAATGAGCCCATTCGATGCCTTTTTATTGGATTTTTGCTCGTAAGAGCAAAATTTAGACCTAT
>NZ_JAGGQY010000070.1:86295-113114 GCF_018613105.1 Bacillus sp. ISL-77 | reverse complement strand
AATGGCGAGAAGGTCACACCCGTTCCCATACCGAACACGGAAGTTAAGCTTCTCAGCGCCGATGGTAGTTGGGACACGCGTCCCTGTGAGAGTAGGACGCTGCCGGGCTAGCCCCAATTGGGGCTATTATTTTTGAGTAATATTAATAGATGGCCCCTTGGTCAAGCGGTTAAGACACCTCCCTTTCACGGAGGTAACACGGGTTCGAGTCCCGTAGGGGTCACCAAAGTTTTTTACGAGTTTGTGTAAAATAACTTCCAATATAGTGGAGGATTAGCTCAGCTGGGAGAGCATCTGCCTTACAAGCAGAGGGTCGGCGGTTCGAGCCCGTCATCCTCCACCATTATAATATTTGTTTTTTGGCGGTGTAGCTCAGCTGGCTAGAGCGTTCGGTTCATACCCGAAAGGTCGGGGGTTCGACTCCCTTCGCCGCTACCAAATGTTTTTGCTTATTTTTAACTGGAGGAATACCCAAGTTTGGCTGAAGGGATCGGTCTTGAAAACCGACAGGCGGGTCATACCGCGCGGGGGTTCGAATCCCTCTTCCTCCTCCATAAATTTCATTAAAATATAATTTCTATTGTCGCGGGGTGGAGCAGTCTGGTAGCTCGTCGGGCTCATAACCCGAAGGTCGCAGGTTCAAATCCTGTCCCCGCAATATGGTCCGGTAGTTCAGTTGGTTAGAATGCCTGCCTGTCACGCAGGAGGTCGCGGGTTCGAGTCCCGTCCGGACCGCCATTTTTTTCTAGTAGGGTACCTACTATTAATTTATAGATTTTGGCGATTGTGGCGAAGTGGTTAACGCACCTGATTGTGGTTCAGGCATTCGTGGGTTCGATTCCCATCAGTCGCCCCATTTATTATTAATATTGGGCTATAGCCAAGCGGTAAGGCATCGCACTTTGACTGCGACATGCGTTGGTTCAAATCCAGCTAGCCCAGCCATTTTTCTTGTTTTTTCAACGCGGGTGTAGTTTAGTGGTAAAACCTCAGCCTTCCAAGCTGATGATGAGAGTTCGATTCTCTTCACCCGCTCCATTTTAATTTTGGGCCTATAGCTCAGCTGGTTAGAGCGCACGCCTGATAAGCGTGAGGTCGATGGTTCGAGTCCATTTAGGCCCATCATAAATACATCCATCAAAAAAGACTTGAAAGCTTTAAATAGCTTTGAAGTCTTTTTTTTGTTATAGATAAAACAGCTATTTACAAAATATATGTTTACCGATTTTTTTGATTTGTGGTCGACTCCATATCCAACCACTTGTCGCGGTATCAGGATTAAAATAGTAAATGGCTTCGCCGCTAGGATCCCAGCCGTTAATGGCATCTAGGACCGCTTTTTTCGCAGTTGCATTTGGTGTTAAATTAATCTGTCCATCCGCAACCGCAGTAAAGGCCCCCGGTTGATAGATGACACCTGCAACCGTATTTGGGAACGATGTGTGGCTGACTCGGTTCAAAATAACTGCTGCAACAGCAACTTGACCTGTGTATTCCTCTCCGCGTGATTCCCCGTATACTGCGTTTGACATCAATTGAATATCATTTTGAGAATAACCGTTAGGTACATTAGCGGAATTGTTATTATTACTTGATGATCCTGGCTCATACTTAGTCGCTTTAACAATAGCTGCTTTTGTTTTTGCCCCGACAACACCATCAACAGGCAGACCGAATTGATCTTGAAAATTCCGTACGGCCCAGTATGTATTCCAGCCAAATACACCGTCTACCTCACTTGTATAAAAGCCGTTATATTTGAGTCGTGACTGCAACTCAATCACGTCTTCTCCGGCTGAACCTCTTTGCAGCACTTGATTGGTGAAAGCTTGTACGTCTTTACTTTGTTCGCTAGTGGTTATTAATACTACAAATAGCACAAACATTAGCAACTTGAAGAAAACTCTACCCTGCATACCTGACCTCCTGACGTTTTTAATTTTTTTACCATATATTCTTCCAATATCTACTCTTTTATATTTACTCACTTCCAATAGACCCTATAATTTTTTAATGTTTATAATGGACAGGGGTTTCGGTGTGTACCTTTACATGTATGTGTTACTGGTAGTATTTAGAGATGAAATTGTGGTTTTTCAGAATAGGCAAAGTAACTAATTGTGACCTGTAAAAAAAGGATACCGTCTGATAACGGTATCCCATTCCTCTATTTATTAGACTTGATAATATTTGCTACGGAGTTCTGAATGATCATTTCGGTAGGCACTATTTTTGGACTATTTATGGCTTTGTTTTCTTTAATTTTATCAAAAAGGAGTTTAGTACCAGCATCTCCTAATTTTTTTACTGGGATTTCTATCCTTGTTAACGATGGTGACAGAAATGCTGAAATGTTAGGACTACTGTATCCAACAATGGATATGTCGTTTGGAATAGAAATTCCATTTTCTAAAGCAGATTTATAAAGACTCAATACCTTTAAATCATCTGTTGCAAAAACGGCAGTGGGACGATGCTGAGAAAGAAGCAGACTTGTAGCAGAATCATATGCTGTGTTAACTGTGTAACCACTATTTATGATCCATTCTTCTTTTAATGGAACGCTTAAATCTTTTAAACAGTCTTTATATCCTTCTAATCGATCGATTGAAACATGGTAATCAAGTGGTGAGTGTAGACAAGCTATTTCCTTATGTCCTTGCTCAATTAAAAATTTAGTTAAATTATAACTATCTTGGTAGTTATCTGTGTCCACGGAAAAGATATTGGTATATTCCCCGTCAACTCTTCCAATAACAACAATTGGAATGTTAAAAACATCTAATTGTTTGAAAAAGTCTTCATTCGCAGGAGAACTTAACATGATAATTCCTTTGATCATTTTTTCCTTTATTTTAGTGATGCATTTTTCAAGTTCATCTTTACTGTTTCTCGATGTCTGTATAATTACGTCAAAATTTTCTTCCTCCGCATTTGAAGAAATTCTGTGTATAATCTCAGAGAAAAATGGATTGTTAGAGGTTGTTTTGGCAGAACGTGAAACAACCATTATGGCATCAAAACCTGAAGAAAGAGCACGGGCCAATTTGCTAGGCTGGTAATTTAATTCTTCAATTGCTTTTAATACACGTTCCCGAGCTTCCTCAGAAATATTAGTTTGATTATTAAGCACACGAGATACAGTAGATTTTGAAACATTTGCAACACGTGCTATATCATAAATAGTGTGAACCATTATTTCTCCCCCTCTCTTATAAACTTATCTGGTATAGGAATTTTAATGGAAGGTAGCTGGTAAAAACCATGTAGCTATCCTGTTTTATTATGAATACGTTTTTATTTGTGGGAGTTAGGACTATTGTTTGGGGTGGGAGCAATATAGGATTCATTATATTGATGAATGACAAATGTAGCAATAGAAATTTTTCGGTGGTACTATATTAATATTTTCGTACGACCAGCATCCACAGATATAAAAATACAGAAGTATTAGTGTTGACAGAAAACGTTTTCTATATTATATTGTGGGAGCGGTACCATAGGAATATCAATTTAATAAATATATATTTTTTTACCCTTTGCTGGGAGCGGTACCATTAAATATTAATTCTACGAATTTATATTTTTTTATCATATCTGGGAGCGGTACCATACAGGAGGAATTTATGAAAAAGATCAAAGAAAGACTTTCATTTATCTATGAAAATCAAGATATTGTACCAATTTGGAAAAGCATAAAGGAAAGCATTGCAAAAACAAAAACAAAATCTCTTAAGCCAAGAAAACAAAATTGGGATGAGAAAGATCTGGTATTAATTACTTATGGGGATCAATTCTATGAGAATAATAACCCAACTTTAGATACTTTCAAGAAAATGTTTGACCAATATCTAGCAGACAAATTTGAAATTGTTCATCTGTTACCTTTTTATCCTTATTCATCAGATGATGGCTTTTCTGTCATTGATTATAAAAAAGTAAATCCGATCCTCGGTAATTGGGAACAGGTTGAGAATTTATCAAAATCAACAAGAATTATGTTTGATGATGTTTGCAATCATATTTCGGCAAAAAGTGACTGGTTCCAAGAATACTTAAATGGTAATCCTGAATATCAGAATTTTTTCGTTGAAATGGATCTAACCGTTGACCTAAGCGCAGTTACCAGACCTAGGGCCCTTCCTTTATTAACAAAATTTAAATTGGAAAACGGCGAGGAAAAACATATATGGACAACCTTCAGTGAAGATCAAATCGATTTGAATTTTAGTAATCCACAGGTTCTGTTAAAAATGATCGACGTTTTGCTTTTTTATTTAGAGCAAGGGGCAGAATATATTCGATTGGATGCAATTGGATTTATGTGGAAAGAGGTTGGAACAACTTGTATCCATCATGAAAAGACACATGAGATTGTTAAACTGTTCCGGGATGTTGTAGAGGAAGCAGCTAAAGGAACGGTTATCATAACAGAAACCAATGTACCGCATAAAGATAACGTGGCCTATTTTGGAAATGGCGATGATGAGGCTCATATGGTCTATCAGTTTCCACTGCCGCCTTTAGTTCTGAATGCCCTTCACAATGGAAATGGAGTCGCACTCACTAAATGGGCGAGCAAGCTGCCGTCAACGGGAAAGGAAACAACATTTTTTAACTTCTTAGCTTCCCATGATGGAATTGGGCTAAATCCGATTCGCGGCATTATTCCAGAAGAAGAAATTTTAGCGATGGTAGAGGACTTAAAGAAAGAAGGGGCCTTGGTTAATTACAAGAAAAACCCGGATGGAAGTGAAAGTCCATACGAAATTAACGTCACTTATATGGATGCGTTAAATAAGCAATCGGATGATGTTGAGATCAGAGTAAAAAGATTTTTAGTCGCTCATTCTATTCTATTAACTCTTCCTGGTGTACCAGCTGTTTATATTCAAAGCGTCCTGGGATCTAGAAATGACTATGACGGTGTTTCAAAAACAGGAATGAACCGCTCTATTAATCGACAAAAATACAACTTAACAGAGATTGAGAAGGAATTAGCCAATACAGATTCTTTACGATACAAAGTTTTTTCTGAGTTAACAAAAATTCTTCAATCTCGTAAAAACGAAACCCTTTTCCATCCAAATGCAGCAATGGAAGTCATCGATCTCGGAGAGAAAGTGTTTGCTTTTAAAAGGGTAAATCAACATGATGATAGCATTATAGTAGTAAACAATCTTACAAATAAAACAGTTAAGTGTGGAATAACAGGCAGATTTATAAATATTGTTAATGGCGATAAAGTGGAATTTCATGAAGAATTGATGTTAAAGCCATATGAATTCATGTGGTTAAGACCATTTGACTAGGGGGAATTAGTTTGTTTAAAAAGGGCTTAAGTCTAGCAATCATTTTGTTAGTAGCTTTTGCATTAACTGCATGTGGCAGTAATCAGAATGCGGATGGAAAAACAACAATCGAATTTATGCACTCCTCTGTTGAACAAGAGCGTTTGGCAGTAATTAACGAATTGGTTGCAACATTCGAAAAGGAAAATCCAGATATAAAAATAAAACAAATTCCTGTAGAAGAAGATTCTTATAATACTAAAATTATTACTTTAGCAAGTGCAGGCAAACTTCCAACTGTAATTGAAGTAGGACAGGATTATGCAAAAGTAATGGATAAAGAGGTCCTGATTGACAAAGATGCCGTTAAAAAGATTATTACTCAGGTCGGTGAAAAGAATTACTATGACGGTGCATTGAAGTTAATGAGTACTGAAGATGGAAAAAGCTATACAGGTGTTCCAATGAGCGGCTGGGTTCAAGGTATCTGGTACAACAAAGAAAAGCTCTCAGCAAAAGGATTTAAAGAACCAAAAAATTGGGATGATGTAATCGCTATTGCCAAAGCATTTACGGATAAAGAGAATAAAAACTATGGTATTGCCATGCCGACAGTAGAAGGCGGATTCTCTGAACAAGCCTTTTCTCAATTTGCACTTTCAAATAATGCGAATGTGTTAGACAACAAAGGTAAGTTAAATATGAATACACCAGAAATGAAAGAGGCATTAACTTATTATAAAAAATTGTCTCAGTACACTATGCCTGGATCTAATGATACCACGGAAGTAAAAGATGCTTTCATGAACGGTACTGCGCCAATGGCGATTTATTCAACTTATATTCTTCCTCCTGTATTTGAAGAAGGAAATTCCCAAAATATTGGATTTTCTATTCCAAATGAGAAGACAAAAGCTGTTTTCGGAACTGTTTCTGCATTAACCATTTCTTCTTTTTTAGAAGAAGACCAAAAAGAAGCTGCTAGTAAATTTGTTGCGTTCATGTCAAAACCTGAAAACATGACAAAATGGGTTTTAATGTCTCCAGGGGGCGCTCAACCAGTGAGCAAACTCGTAACAGAAAATGAAAACTATCAGGCAAATGAAGTAGTAAAAGCATTTGGTGAACTATCAACAGAAATTGCGTCATCCTTTAATGACATTCAAGTATTTGGTTTAGTTGATAGTAAAAATTTCTTGAAAATGGGTGATGTAACTAGTTCAGGAGCTATTCCTAAATTGGTTAACAATATCACGGTTGGCGAAAAAGATATCAATAGTGAAATGAAAAAAGCTGAAAAAACACTCGAAGATGTTTTAAAGAAAGAATAAATTAGTTCTCCATAGGGAGGGTAACATGAAAACGAATATAAGAAAAAAAACGGATATAAAATTGGCATTAGCTTTACTTTTTCCAAGTATCTTCTTGCTTCTATTGTTAGTTGCATATCCAATGGTAGCAAATATTCAAATCAGTTTCTTTGATCAACCCATTAATCCGAGATTAAGCGCCACTTTTGTAGGATTAAAAAACTATATAGATATCCTTACAGATGCTGAGTTTTTTAAATCATTAGGGATTACTCTTTTGTACATGCTGCTTACAGTTGGTGGCAGCACGGCAGTTGGATTAGGGATTGCAATTTTCTTTAATCGCCCCTTTAAATTTCGTAAAACTGCTCGATCTTTAATTATTTTGTCTTATGTAACACCATCGATTTCATTAGTTTTTGCGTGGAAATATATGTTTAATAACGGCTATGGTGTTGTTAATTATTTGGGAGATGACGTTTTACACTTGTTTGATCAGGCACCTCTCTGGTTTGACAACCCGATTAGCAGCTTTTTCTTAGTATCGCTTTTTGCAATTTGGAGGTACTTCCCGTACGCTTTCATTTCGTTTTTGGCTATCCTTCAAACCATTGATTCTTCTTTGTATGAAGCGGCCGAAATTGATGGTGCCAGTGCTTGGGGTAAATTCAAAATTGTAACGTTACCAGCAATCATGCCAGTCTTGTTAACTGTAATAACACTACGTTCAATTTGGATGTTCTATATGTTCACAGATGTATACCTTTTAACAAATAAAGTAGATATTCTCGGAATTTACTTGTATAAAACAGCTTTTGCGTTTAACGATTTAGGCAAAGCAGCATCAATTTCCGTGATATTGTTCATTATTCTCTTTATTGTCATTATGATTGCAAGAAAGCGGGTGAATTTAAATGGCAATGGCTAGCAGTAAAAAGAACAAAGTAGCAAAAACGGCAGGGTTTTACACGGCCCTTATAGCAATTTTAACTTTGTGTCTGTTTCCATTTTTCATTATGTTGATGACATCCTTCAAAAGTTCGAAGGAAGCCGTTTCCACAAATCCGACATTCCTTCCAAAAGAATGGACATTACAGCATTATCTCGATATCTTCAATCCGGATATCTTCCCATATCTTTCCTATTTTAGTAATAGTTTAGTCGTGTCTTTAACCGCATCGATATTGTCCGTTGCCATTGGTATTTTTGGAGCATATGCTCTTTCAAAACTTAACTTTAAAGGCAGAGTTACGATTAATGCCAGCTTTTACACAGTTTATATGTTTTCAGGTATTTTGCTTGTCGTGCCTTTATTTAAAATCATTTCAGGATTAGGTTTATATGATACAAAAACTTCTCTAATCATTACGATGATTGTGCAAACATTACCAACTGCTATCTTCATGTTAAAAAGTTACTTTGATACCATTCCAGTTGACTTAGAAGAAGCCGCGATGATTGACGGATTAAACCGGGTTCAGATTATTTTCCATATCATTATTCCATTATCTCTTTCCGGTATCATTTCGGTATATGCCTTTATGATTGGATGGAATGACTATTTGTTTGCATCCATTTTCTTATCCGATTCAGCAAATTTCACTTTACCCATTGGATTAAATGCACTGTTCAGTACACCAGATTATGTTTGGGGACGAATGATGGCAGCATCGCTTGTAACAGCATTACCAGTTGTCATTATGTATGCCATTTCCGAGCGCTTTATTAAAGGAGATGCAACAGCAGGCGGGGTCAAAGGTTAATAAACTTGAAAAGACGAGAGGAAGTAATGTAATCATGAAAAAGTTAGTAGCTGTAGAACCAATAAAAGCGGAATTAGTAGAATATGAAGATCGCCATGTACAACCAAATGAAGTGAAAATTGATGTGGATTTTGCTGCACCTAAACACGGTACTGAAGTAATCGACTTCCGTGGTCAAACACCTTTTATGGGTGAGAATTTTAATGAAGAATGGCGCATGTTCATGCCTCGTGAAGAGGGTTCAGCACCTGGAATCGTGTTTGGTGAATTTCAGCTTGGTAACATGGTAGTTGGTAAGATTGTTGAAATTGGCAGTGATGTAACAGAGTACCATATGGGCGAAACGGTATGTACGTATGGACCGATTATGGAGACTGTTATTGTGAATGCTATAAATAACCACAGATTACGCAAAATGCCAGAGGGAGCAAAATGGCAAAATGCGGTTTGCTATGACCCTGCACAATTTGCTTTGAGCGGTGTGCGTGATGCACATGTTCGTGCCGGTGATGTTGTTGTGATTGTAGGATTAGGAGCAATCGGTCAAATCGCCATTCAACTAGCGAAGAAAGCGGGAGCGAGTATTGTTGTGGGTGTTGACCCTATTGAACATCGCTGTGATATAGCTCTTCGCAATGGTGCGGATGTTTGTTTCGACACTACTTCTTGTGATGTAGGATATGAAGTGAAAAAGCTAACAAATAAAATGGGTGCTGACTCCATTATTGAAACAAGTGGAAATTCTGCAGCGCTTCAGGATGCATTAAAAGGAATTGCCTATGGCGGAATTATTTCTTATGTCGCTTTTGGAAAACCATTCCCTGCAGGATTAAATTTTGGCCGTGAAGCTCATTTTAACAATGCCAAAATTGTCTTCTCACGTGCTGCTAGTGAACCTAATCCTGATTATCCTCGCTGGAATCGTCAGCGAATTGAAGATACATGCTGGGAATTGTTAATGAACGGTTATCTTAATTGTGAAGATATTATTCAACCAATCGTTACTTTTGAAAACAGTGCAGAAGCATACATGGAATATGTGGACCAACACCCTGAGCTAAGTATTAAGATGGGAATCGAATATAAAAAATAATCGTTTATTTAAATGCGTTCGTCTCAGTTACAATCTGATTGAAATCCATACATAAAAAGAATGATATGGATTTCAGTCATACACCAGTAGGAGGAGATATTTGTGAAGATCGGTACACAAAACCAAGCGTTTTTTCCTGAAGATATTAAAGAAAAGTTTAGATACTTAAAAGAAGTAGGCTTTGAAGGCTTTGAAATAGACGGCAAATTTTTAGTCGATCATTTAGATGAAGTAAAAGAAGCGATTGCAGAAACAGGCATTCCGGTTACGACAGCATGTGGTGGGTATACAGGCTGGATAGGGGACTTTATTGAAGAACGACGCTTAAACGGCTTAGCAGAAATTAAACAAATTCTAGAAGCGCTCAAGGAAGTCGGAGGAAAAGGCATCGTAGTTCCAGCTGCATGGGGCATGTTTACCTTCCGATTACCGCCAATGGTTTCACCACGAAGCCAGGCAGGTGATAGAAAAGCTGTAAGTGATTCCCTGATTTACCTGGATAAAGTAGCAGAAGAAACGAGCACAACTATATTCTTAGAGCCATTAAATCGCTATCAAGATCATATGATAAACACCCTTGCAGATGCAAGAAGTTATATAGAAGAAAATGAGTTGAAAAACGTTAAAATCATTGCTGATTTTTATCATATGAATATTGAAGAAGATGATATTTCTGAAGCCTTGCACCAGAATCGTGATTTTGTTGGTCATATTCATCTGGCGGATAATCACCGTTATCAACCGGGAAGCGGCTCGCTGGATTTCAAAAAGCATTTCAATCAGTTAAAGGAAGACGGCTATAACGGATTCTTAACAATTGAATGCCGTGTCAGAGGCAACGACCCGGAAGCAGAATATATTAATGCCTTACGTCACCTTCAAGAATCATTAATTTGAGAGGGGTTAAATCGTGATCAAAAAGAGAGTTGCGATCATCGGCGGAGGACAAGTAGCGGAAAAGGTGCATATTCCTAACTATCAAGCACGCGAAGAACTAGAAATAGTCGCAGTTGTTAGTCCAAACTTTGACCGGGCTAGGAGTTTTGCTGAACGGAATGGTATTCCTCGTGTTTACACAGATGCTGCTGAAATGTTTGCAATGGAAAAACCGGATATTGTTAGTGTCTGCACGCCAAATAAGTATCATTATGAAAATGTGATGCGAGCCTTGGAATTTGGGTGCGATGTTATGTGTGAAAAACCTCCTGCAATTTCTTCCGCTGAAGCAAAAGATATGCAGATTGCTGCTCAAAAAAACGACTGTATTCTAGCTTATAATTTTCACCATCGATTTGCTGATGATGTGAGAATTTTACGTGAAAGTGTTGAAAATGGTGTGCTTGGTGACATCTATGCTACGAAGGCAAAAGCTCTAAGACGCTGTGGAATCCCTGGCTGGGGGACTTTTACAGATAAAGAAATTCAAGGTGGAGGACCTCTTATCGATTTAGGGGCACATATGTTGGACGCCGCTTTATATGTACTTGGCTTTCCGAAAATAGAGAAGGTTACGGCGAAAATGTATCAAAAGATTGGAACAAAGAAAACCCAAGGCACACTGGGAGAATGGGATCCACAGAAATTTAAAGTGGAAGATTCCCTTTTTGGATTTATAGAATTAGAAGGAGGCCGCCTTTTACAACTAGAAACCTCCTTTGCCTTAAATATCAAAGAGACATCTGTCATGAATGTTGAGTTTTGCGGGGATCAAGCAGGAGCAACCCTGTTTCCTGCCCAAATCTATACGGATGAGAGCGGAGAGTTGGTCTCGTTATTATCAAGAGAAGAGGCAGACACGGATCGCCATCATAAAAGTATGTCTGCTTTTATAGATAAGTGTTTAGGAAAAGATGTCATGGTTGCAGACGGAAAACAAGGATACATTATCCAACAACTAATAGAAGCTCTATATCAATCTGCTGAAAAGGGTGAAAGTGTATCCTTATGATAAATGAACAAATAATCTACGAAAATAAATTTGATTTACATTCCATCAATAAATTTGCTAGTTTAATGACATTAGGAAATGGCTACCTAGGCTTGCGTGCTTCGTATGATGAAGATTATTTTGAACAAACACGTGGTATGTATGTTGCTGGTATTTATAATAAAGCAGCTGAAAACGAACCATCAGATTTAGTGAATTTGCCTGATTTGGCAGGTATAAGAATCGAGATTGATAACGAGATTTTCTCTCTTTTAAATGGGGAGATTCTTTCCTATAAACGCTTCTTAAATCTTGCAACAGGGGAATTAAAACGTGAGTTATTGTGGAAAAACAGAGGCGGGGCACGATTTCGATTTGTTTTCCAACGTTTTGTCGCGAAAAACAACCTGCATGTATTCGCATCAAAAATGACTGTTACGAGCTTAGATCAATCTGCTAATATCAAAATTGTAACTGGAATTAATGCTCAGCAGACCAATTTTGGGAAACAGCATTTAATTGAAGAAAAAGTTCGTGTGTTTGATGAAGAAGTAATGCAGGGAGGTTATAAAACGACGGAATCGGGACATACAATTGCGCTGGCAACGCGTTGTAAATGCTCGGCTGAGAGCGAAGTTTCATTTGCAGCGAAGAATCGCCAGCTCCATACGACCATTAAGCATGGCCTAAATGTTAACATTCCATTTATCTTTGAAAAACTTGGTACTGTTTTCACGTCACTTGATCAAGGGGAGGATGGGCAAGACCCCGAGGCAGCGAGTATCAAAGAATTAAATGAAATTTCACCAATAGGATACGATGCGTTACTGAAAATGTCAGCGCTTAAATGGCATGAGTTTTGGCAGCAAAAACGTATCCAGATTACATCTACTGACAAATTTGATCAAACGGCAATGGATTTTGCCCTTTATCATCTCGAGATTATGACACCAGCCCATGATGAACGTTTTAGTATTGGCGCAAAGGGTCTGACTGGAGAAGGCTACAAAGGACATATTTTTTGGGATACAGAGATATTTATTAAACCATTTCATCTTTATACAGAACCGAAAACGGCTAAGAAACTACTAATCTATCGATATTTACATTTGCAGCAAGCAAAGGAAAAGGCTGCACGGAATGGCTATGAGGGCGCATTGTTCCCATGGGAAAGTGCGTTTACTGGAGAAGAAGAAACACCTGAATTTGCCGCTATTAATATCAGAACAGGAAAACGGCAAAAGGTCGCATCTGCATTAGCTGAGCATCACATTGTCGCAGATATAGCGTATGCTGTTGTTCAATATTATCAAACGACACTTGATGAAGAATTTATGAAAAAAGAGGGGCTAGCACTACTTAAAGAAACGGCACGGTTTTGGATCAGCCGAGCAGTACTGGAGAATGGACAGGTTTCCATTAAGGATGTCATCGGGCCTGATGAGTATACGGAACACATTGACAATAATGCGTATACAAACTATATGGCGTATTACAATGTGGAGCAAGCCCTTTATTTTATGGAACAATATGGTGAAGTTGATGAGCAGCTGAAGGAGCAGGGACGAGCTTTCATCAACCATTTGTATTTACCAAAACCCAATGAGCAGCTAATCATTCCACAGGATGATACTTTCTTGAGTAAGCCGGAGATTGACCTAACCCGCTATAAAGAAAATCAAGGCAGCCAAGGGATATTATTGGATTACTCACGGGCAGAAGTCAATGAAATGCAAATATTAAAACAAGCAGATGTTGTCATGTTAATGTACTTGTTTCCAGAACTATTTGAATCCGAAGTTGTTTCGAAAAACTTAAGTTATTACGAAGAGCACACCATTCATGATTCATCGTTAAGTAAAGCCATTCATGCCATTGTCGCTGCAAGATGTCATGAAAGTGATGCTGCCTACCGCTTTTTCCAGGAGGCATGCTTAATTGATTTGGGTCCCAATCCACACTCTTCAGACGAAGGGCTTCATGCTGCATCACTTGGGGCGATCTGGCTTACAGCTTTGTTTGGATTTGCTAATATTTCATTAACAAATAATCGATTGAAACTTGATCCTAGGTTACCAGCAAGTTGGTCTGAACTAAAATTCAAGTTAACTATACAGGATTGCCCGTTAGAAATCTTTATGACACATGAGAAAGTAGTAGTTTCAAAGTATTTAGGACCGAATCTTTTACTAGAAATTAACGGAACTGAATACCTTTTGACTGATCGAATTGAAGTGAATTCATAAATCAAGGAGAAAACAATGAAAATTGTTATTGCACCAGATTCATTTAAAGAAAGTCTAGCTGCAGATCAAGTAGCAAAAGCAATCCAAGCTGGGTTCATGAAATTTTTCCCTGAAGCAGAGTATCATTTACTGCCAATTGCAGATGGCGGTGAAGGAACCGTTCAAGCTTTATCATCCGCAACCGGCGGGAAAATGGAAACCATCACGGTAACGGGACCTTTACATGAACCAGTTAAGGCAAAAATCGCTTTTTCCAACGATGGGAAAAAAGCCTTTATTGAAATGGCAGAAGCGTGCGGATTGCATCTTGTTCCATTAAACCGACGAAATCCATTACAAACAACTTCTTATGGTGTGGGAGAACTAATTTTGCATGCCATCAACCGCGGCGCTGTTGAACTCATTATTGGAGTTGGGGGAAGTGGGACAAATGATGGCGGAATGGGGATGGCTTTAGCACTAGGTTACCAATTTTTCGATAAGAATAGCGAAATAGTATACGGTATTGGTCAAGACTTGTTTCAAACATGTTCGATGTCTGATATAAATCGTGATAAACGATTAGATCATGTAAAAATAACAATTGCGGCAGACGTGGATAATCCACTGACAGGTCAAAATGGTGCGACTTATGTGTATGGACCTCAAAAAGGTCTGCCTGAAACTATGTTATTTGAAGTTGATCAAGCAATGGGTGAATTTTATCATCTGGCTTGCGGTCATTTAGGTAAAGACGTCACCAACCTTCCAGGAAGTGGTGCAGGCGGCGGCATGGGTGCGGGCCTAATACTATTTGCTAACGCGACTATTAAAAAAGGCATTGACCTGATGCTCGAACAATTACGGGTAAAGGAAATCTGTCAGGATGCTGACATCGTGATCGTTGGGGAAGGGAAAATAGACGGGCAAACCCTTTATGGCAAAGCACCGATGGGCGTTGCATCGTGTGCTCCGCCACAGGCCAAGGTTATTGCGATATGCGGAAGTGTGGGGGTTGGCAGTGAAGCACTTTATGAATATGGGTTTGATGCCATTTTTCCAACGATTCCTGGATTACTTCCAATTGAAAAAATTATGGATGGAGCCTACACGAATATTGAGACAACCTCTCGTAATATTGCTGCGCTTCTTCAAAAAGGAGGGAATAGAGTATGGTAAATCAAGTGATTGAGGCAGTCGTATTTGATCTTGATGGGGTGATAACGGACACCGCTCATTTTCATTATTTAGCGTGGAAACAACTTGCTGAGGAGCTAGATATTACAATAGATGATGTTTTTAATGAGCGGTTAAAGGGTGTTAGCCGTATGGATTCCCTAGAGTTAATATTAAAAGAAGGAAACCGACAAAACGACTTCACCATAGTAGAAAAGGAAGAAATGGCGAATAAAAAAAACCTCCATTATTGTGACTTATTAAAACAATTAACACCCAACGATGTTTTGCCAGGAATCTTAGAATTAATTGCCGATATAAAAACAGAAGGGATTCCAGTTGGGCTAGCTTCCGTTTCGAAAAATGCAGGTACGGTTTTAAAGGCATTATGGTTAGAAGGAGCTTTTGATTTTATTGCCGATGCAGCCAAAATTAAAAAGTCCAAACCAGATCCAGAAATTTTCCTAACAGCTTGTGAGGGATTAGAGGCAAGCCCAAAGAGGTCGATTGGAATCGAAGATGCTCAAGCGGGTATTGAGGCAATTAATTCAAGCGAAATGTTTTCAGTTGGAGTTGGAAACACGCTTCGTGATGCCGATTACCTAGTAGGATCGACTAATCATCTCCAGTGGAAAGGTATAAAAGAGGCATATGAACTTTGCTTAAAAGGTTCTAAATAAACCCATTAAGAAACCAACATGTAACACCGATGGATGATTCAATAAAAAACTAATCAAACGTTTGATTAAATGGGTTTTAAGCATCGATCTATAAGGGTTTCTCCATGGCCTATTGATTGAATGAAAAACTAATCAAACGTATGATTAAATCCGGTTGAAGCCGTGGTATTAAATAGAGTATTCATATTCTGTTTTATAAATCCCTGCATAAAATTTTTCATGCAGGGATTTATAAAACTCTAAACGACAATTATGAGTCCCATAATCGTCCTTAATAAAGCATTCATTATTTAATTGCCTTGCTAACCTTTAGTTTCTTTCCTTTAATCGTTGCATTCTCCATCGCCTGTAAGACGAGGGAACCCTTGCCATTAAGAATATCAACGTAGGTCATTTGATCCTGGATGGTGATAATGCCAATATCATCGGCTGTGACTCCTGGGATTTTTGCGATCGTTCCAACAAAATCAACCGCGCGCATCTTCTTCTTTTTTCCACCGTTGAAATGGAGTTTCGTGATGCCTTGGTTAATCCGAGCGGTTTTATTATTTCTTACGACGCGTCGTCCGCTGATTTTTTCCTCGAAAGCCTCTTTTGCCCTAGCCACTTCAGCAGGTTTTGGAGCCTCCATTTTAGGGATCTCAAAGCCAATATATCTTTCAATTGCTCGGACAAATTTTCCTTCATACGGTGTGGCGAACGTAATCGCTTTTCCTTCATTACCCGCACGGCCCGTTCTTCCTGTTCGGTGGACATAGCTTTCTTTTTCCATAGGGACGTCATAATTGATGACCAGGGTTACATTATCAATATCAATTCCTCGTGCGGCAACATCCGTTGCGATGAGGTAGCGAAAATTCCCCATTTTGAAGCCATCCATAACCGCAAATCGATCTTGCTGTTCCAATCCACCATGGAGTCGTTCACAAGAATAATTGGAGCTTTCCAATTCCGAATATACGGTATCTACATGTTCTTTTGTTCGGCAAAAAATAAGACAGCTGTCTGGATTTTCAACGACCGTCACATCTTTGAGAAGGGATAGCTTGTCTTCTTCTTTTCCTTCAATTAACAGATGCTCAATCGTATCTGTCGTGACTCCAGTAGAGGCAATCTCGACATTCACAGGATTGTTCATATATTTATGGCAGAGGTTTTCAACATCCTTTGGTAAGGTAGCCGAGAATACCATCGTGACTCTATCTGAAGGAAGCTCTTTGATGATGGCTTCAACGTCGTCGATAAAACCCATATTCAGCATCTCATCCGCTTCATCAATAATAAGATACTTTATTTCGTCTAGAATTAGGGTTTCTCTGTCGATATGGTCCATAACACGTCCCGGAGTACCTACCACGACATGCGTTTTTTGCTGCAATTCTTCTTTTTGCTTCGAAAAGGGTTCTTTTCCATAAACGGCCATTGCCTTAATCCGCTTAAATCGGCCGATGTTGGTTACATCTTCACGAACTTGTACTGCAAGCTCTCTAGTTGGGGTAAGAATTAAGGCCTGTGGCTTTCTTTCTTCCCACTCCATCATGTCGCAAATAGGTATCGCAAAGGAGGCGGTCTTGCCGCTGCCTGTTTGCGACTTCACGACCAGGTCCTGATTATTCAAAGCTAATGGAATGACTTCCCTTTGAACCTCGGTAGGAGTGTCGTATTTTAAAATGGCAAGTGCTCTTGTGATTTCTTCACTTAAATTATAATCCGTAAAACTTTTTTCGCTCATGTATTAACCTCGTTTTTTTGTATTATCCGGCTTATCTATAGGATTTCTCGGAAAGAAATATCGTATGCATAATCTGAATATGCTCCATTATACTTGATATAGTGAAAAAAACGAACAGTGACTAGCACTGAACGCCCCACCGATTCACGGTAAAAGCGATTTATAGCAAAGGATGAAGGGGTAATTGGCCCAAATTAAGTCGTAAAATATTATTAGAAAAAAAGTGTCATGACCCAGAAGTGCTGGTACATCTGGTGTCAGGCACTTTTTTGATGAAAAATATTATCGTAATGTGACATTTGTCATACCCTGTACATGACACCTGCTACTAACATGGACAAATTCCTTCGTTTATACTTTGGTTAATAACGAAACGAAGGAAGGGAATTCAAATAAAATGACCTTACAAAATACGAAAACTTTAAAAAAACAAGTTGCTCCTTTTGAAAAATCAACGACAAAAGAAAGTGTATGGCAGATTATAAACACGGTCGTACCATTTATTGGCTTGTGGTACCTTGCCTATTTAAGCCTATCCGTTTCCTATTGGTTAGCATTAGTTCCCATTGTGATAGCCGCAGGATTTTTAACAAGGATATTTATCATATTTCATGATTGTACCCATCATTCATTCTTTAAAAGCCGTCGTGCTAATCGAATCGTCGGGACTGCGATGGGTGTGTTAACGGTCTTCCCATTTGATCAATGGGGACATGAGCATTCTGTCCATCATGCGACAAGTGGAAACTTGGATAAACGCGGAACAGGTGATATTTGGACCCTTACAGTAGATGAATATTTAGCTGCACCACTCAGACTTCGTCTAGCCTATCGTTTTTACCGTAATCCATTGGTCATGCTTGGATTAGGCCCGATTTATGTGTTCCTTCTTAAAAATCGATTTAACCGCAAAGGTGCAAAACAGAAGGAACGTAACAACACTTATTTAACGAATGTTCTAATAGTAGCTTTGATTGCCTTGCTTTGTTGGGCAATCGGATGGCAGGCGTTTCTACTAGTACAAGGTTCAATTTTTATGATTTCTGGAGCTGCTGGTATTTGGTTGTTTTACGTACAGCACACTTTTGAAGATTCTTATTTTGAAGAGGACAAAGAGTGGGAATATGTGAAAGCCGCAGTAGAAGGTAGCTCTTTCTATAAGCTTCCAAAAGTTTTGCAATGGCTCACTGGGAATATTGGTTTCCACCATGTTCACCATTTAAGCCCACGGGTCCCTAACTATAAATTGGAAGAAGCACATAATAATACGCCGCCTTTACAAAACGTACCAACCATTTCTCTTGCTACTAGCTTACGGTCAATACGTTTCCGTTTGTGGGATGAGGAAAAAAAGAACTTTGTGAGCTTTAGAGAAGTCAAAGCTTTAGCTAAAAAGAAGTTTTCAGTACAAAAAGTTAATCCTGAAATCTAACTAGATCATGAAAGGCTTGCTCCCCTTAATTTAAGGGGAGTTGTTACTTACATAACAGCTGACAGATAAGGAGGGAACTTATATGATTCGAATTGTTATTGCTGAGGATCAGGAAATGCTGCTAGGGGCAATTGGTTCTCTCCTCAATTTGGAAGAGGATATGGAAGTAGTCGGGCAGGCGAGCAATGGGGAAGAGGCCCTTGCACTTGTGCACCGGTTGCAGCCGGATGTTTGTATCATGGATATTGAGATGCCTGAAATGAGCGGTCTTGAGGCAGCTGAGTCTTTAAAGGCATTTGGTTGTAAGGTTATAATCCTAACAACCTTTGCCAGGAGTGGGTATTATGGGAGGGCCTTACAAGCGGATGTAAGCGGGTATTTATTGAAGGATAGCCCGAGTGAGGAATTAGCAGGATCGATTCGCAGCATCATCAATGGACAGCGAATATACTGCCCCGAACTAATCGATGAAGACTCAAACCAAAACGAACAGAACATCGAAGAGTTCCAACCGCTAGCCGAGAGAAAGACAAAAATTAGCACAGTCAGAACTTACCTGACAACCATCTTAGATAGAATAAAATTACCAACAGGTTAAAAAATGAGGTGTCAGGCACCATGTGAAATTTTCACATGGTGCCTGACACCTTTTAAATTTCAATAATAATAGGAAGGATCATTGGCTTTCTCTTTGTTTGTGTGAATACATATTGTCCGACTGATTTTTTTATGTTTTGTTTGATTACATTCCATTGCCGGATATTCTCGCTTTGCAGGTCATTAATGGTTTTCTTAGCAAGGCGGTTAATCTCTTTTAGAAGTTCATCCGAATTTCTTGCGTACACGAAACCACGTGTAATGGTGTCTGGTCCGGATATAATCCTTCGGTCACCTTTACTAATGGTTATCACAATTACGAGCATACCATCCTCAGAAAGCTGTTTACGGTCTCGTAACACAATGTCCCCGACATCGCCAACGCCCATCCCGTCCACATACGTATCTCCGGCTGGAATCGACCGAGTCTGACGGGCCACCTGGTTTTCAACATCGACGACATCACCATTTTTGATAATGAAGGTATTTCCCTTCTCTACTCCAACGGACTCGGCTAACAACCGGTGGTGATGCAGCATTCGATATTCACCGTGGATTGGAATAAAATAGGTTGGTTTCATTAAGGTAAGCATGAGTTTTAAGTCTTCCTGATAGCCATGTCCGGAAACATGCATACCCGTTGTACTTCCGGATCCATAAATAACTTTGGCTCCCAGTTGGAATAAATTGTCTATGATCCGAGAAACGTCCTTTTCATTTCCTGGTATTGGAGATGCGGCTAAGATAACCGTGTCTCCGGGATAAACGGAGACATCACGAAAGTTTCCGCTCGCTAGACGAGAAAGGGCAGCCATTGGCTCTCCTTGACTACCCGTACAAAGGATAACCACCTTTTCAGGAGAAAGTCGATCGACTTCACGTGGTTCGATGATCATCCCATCGGGAATAGTTAAATAACCACGTTCAATCGCAACAGAGACCACATTGACCATACTCCGGCCAAGAAGAGCGATCTTTCGATTGGCCTTTATCGCCGCGGCAACCACCTGTTGAACCCGATTCACATTTGATGCAAAAGTAGAGATAAATATTTTCCCGTCAGCTTTCATGAAGGCCTCATCCAAATTGTCACCAATCATTTGCTCGGACGGTGTTAGCCCCTTACGCTCAGCATTGGTACTTTCAGATATTAAAACTAAGACACCTTGCTGACCGATATCGGCCATTTTATGAATATCTGAATGTTGATTATTCACAGGCGTTAAGTCAAACTTGAAATCCCCGGTATGAACGACATTACCCTCAGGTGTATGAAAGACAATACCGAGACAATCAGGAACACTATGACTTACTCTGAAAAAGGATACAGTGGTTTCTCCAAACTCAAGTTTTGAATTAGAATCAATCGTCATGAGTTTGGTGTTTCCATGGAGACGATGCTCATCAATCTTTAATTCAATTAGACCAAGTGTAAAATGGGTAGCGTAGATAGGGATATTCAATTTTCTTAAGATATAAGGAATACCGCCAATATGATCTTCGTGCCCATGGGTCACAATTAGAGCGCGGATTTTCTCCTGATTTTCTTCTAAGTAAGTAATATCGGGGATAATCAAATCAATTCCTAATAAACTTTCGTCTGGAAACTTACCACCGCAGTCAATAATAAAAATATCATCTGCGTACTGAACCACATACATATTTTTACCGATTTCATTTATGCCGCCTAAGGCGAAAATAGATAATTTATTATCATTAGTTCGCAAGTTAATATCCTCCTTATTCCAAGTAAATAAGAATAGTATGCCCTTTTGAATTTACTTTATCGGAAGCAGAGAGGTGAAACTTTTGTCGATCACAAAAAAACTGCCAAATACCCGGTTTTTTACGGAGTTTGGCAGCTATTTTTATCGGTATTTAGATTAATACTTTAACATTGCTCGCTGGTAGAACACCTTGTAGTGTTCTTTGCTCTTCGGTGGTTAACGGGAGCAATGGCAGGCGAAGACCTCCAACGTTCACTCCATTCATATTCAATGCGGCTTTTACCGGTGCTGGGTTTGGTGCCGCAAATAATGCTTTCATAATCGGGAGAAGACGGCGATGGGCACTAGCTGCATCTTGGACATTCCCATTTTTAAAATGATTAATCATTTCTTGTATTTCATTACCAATGACATGGGAAGCAACGGAAACCACTCCAGCTCCACCAATGGCTAAAACCGGTAATGCTAAGCCATCATCACCACTATAAAGGGTAAAATCACTTGGTGCTTGGCTAATAATTTCAGCCATAGCATCTAAGTTACCGCTTGCTTCTTTTAAGGCGACAATATTCTGAATCTGTGAAAGTCGAACAATGGTCTCTACCGACAGGTTGACCACACTTCGGCCGGGGATATTATAAAGCATAATCGGTAATGGTGTAGATTCAGCAATCGCTTTGAAGTGCTGATACATGCCTTCTTGGGATGGTTTGTTGTAATAAGGAGCAACAAGCATAATCCCATCGACTCCTGTTTCTTCAGCCAGCTTTGTTAAGCTGATGGAAGCTCTCGTGTTATTTGAGCCAGTTCCAGCGATAACCGGAACTCTTCCATTGACAGCGTCGACAACAAATTTAAATAAAGCGACTTTTTCTTCCGTTGTTAATGTAGGAGATTCTCCGGTTGTACCAGCAACTACGATTCCATCGGTACCATTTTCAATTAAATAATCAACAAGTGTTCTAGTCGCGTTAAAATCTACTTCACCATTTTGATCAAATGGTGTAACCATAGCGGTTAAAACTTGGCCAAAATTCATCATTTCTCACCCTTTAATTAAAATTTTTTTAAAATTTAGAGGTGGGTAAGGCCATTCATAATTTAACGCAAAAAAGCAACAGCGAGGGTTCGCTGTTGCAGTAGAAACATAAAAAAAATAAGTTCCCGTGCGTAAGATAGCCCTCCATATAGTTTCCTATATGACAGTTCTGTATTTTTTCAATAGCAGAACCAGCTTCAAGACCAATGAGATTCATTGAAGCTTCGGCAAATTCCCCTTTTTACAATCATCATTGGACCTCATTATCCTCATATTGTGTACTAATGGTCTTTGCGCCTCTATCCTCACTTCAAAAAACGTGAAGTAAGAAAATATTTAATTGATAGTAAATATATCAGAATATTCCCTTTGGTTCAAGGGCAATTGGAACTTTATTTGAAATTCACACTATATTTCTGCCGTTTCTAAACTCAGTTTATCCTTTTCAACTTCTAAGGCAGATACAATATAAGCAAAACCGTTCATAACAAAGTAAATAACATTAGATTGGACCCGTTCCTTTTCTCCCAAATAAGTATTTATGATAATACTGAAGGAAAAAAAGACAACAAATGATAATGCAATTTTATTAAAAATTATCATATCTACCGACCCCTTTAATTAGGATTGTTATGATTATCATATTTGCTATAAACCGGTTTTATGCGTGCCTTCGATCGGCCGGTTACCTGTAATCAATTTGGGTCGGGGGTTGGTCCAGTCATAATCGTCCTTCCTGAACGTTCTTTCTTGTCGTGCAGAAAGTAGTAAAGAATTGAGGTTGCCAGAGCGGCAATACCTAAGATTACATACAGGCTCCTAAAGCCGGTTAATGGAATAATGAATCCAAGGATATATGGACCGAATCCAAGTCCTGCATCAAGAAAGATAAAGAAGGTCGATGTCGCCAAACCCATCCGATGGGGAGGAGTTACTTTAACGGCCACTGCCTGGGTGCTTGACTGCATGTTACCGAAACCTAGGCCAATTAGAACACCTGCTACCAATAAAGTGATGCTAATACTTGCTGAACTTAATAGAAACAAGCCGGCTGCTAAGAGGACAAAGCCCGGATACATTATATAGTTTGCACCCTTCAGGTCCATTAAGCGGCCTGTGATCGGGCGTGATAACAATACTGCGATAGAATAGACTAGGAAGAAGAAACTCGCCGTACTAACTAAGTCGATTTCGATCGCATAGAAGTTAATAAAAGAAAGAACGCTGGAATAACAAAAAGCGACTACCAGTGTAATGACAGCGATGGGCAGTGCCTTTGGCTCAATATAGTTGGAAAGCTTAAATCCTTTTACTTCAGATGTTTTTACAGATACAACTAATGGAGGCGCATCGACGAAGAATGCAGTGATCAAACTAATTACCCCTAAAACAAGGGAGAATATAAAAATCATTTGGAAATCTGTATGTTGGGTCATATAAAGTCCGATGAATGGCCCGATAGCGGTAGCGAGTGTTGCACTCATGCTGAAGTAGCCAATCCCTTCCGCTTTTCGAGCAGCCGGGATAATCTGAGCCACAATCGTTCCAGTGGCTGTCCCGACCATTCCCCCTGCAATCCCATGGAGTAAGCGGGTAATAAGCAGGAAGGTAATCCCGAAGTTCACAAAATACAAAAGAAGTGTCAAAATAAATAAAATGATACCAATGAATAACGTTTTCTTTCGGCCAATTGACTCAATAAATCGGCCAATCAATAACCGGCCAATTAAAGACCCGACAATAAATATTCCTGTTACAAGCCCTGCTTGACTTGTAGAAGCACCAAATTCATCGACTGCATAAACACCGATGATTACGATTAATAAATAAAAGACTAAAGTTACGAAAAAATTGACCGCAGAAACAATAGTGAAATCCTTTGTCCACAGTTTAGCTCTAGGTTGAGTCACTTTTTAAAACCCCTTATTTAATAATATTTTTACGAATTTCCCCCATAATGCGGATGGCCTCGAGCTGTTCATGCTCTGAGATGCCTTTTAAAATGTCCGTTTCATACTGATCAATCGTCACACGGACTTCCGTATATACTTTTCTCCCAAGCTCTGTCAGCTGTGTTCTTTTTTCACGTTTATCATTGCTCGGAACCTGCTCGACATAGCCCAATTCTTCCAAGCGGTTCATGGTCCGGGTGACAGTGGGCTTCTCTACATATAAATAATGAGAGAGTTCCACTAGCGTTGCCGAGCCATTATTGAATAAGTAGTAAAAAATCGACCATTGCGCTCTGTGGAGATTATGCTCGGCGAGATGGAAATTTAGTTTATTCTCAAACGGACGGTACAACATCAGTAATTGGTGGAAAAATTTTTGAGAAGTATTTATTTGAAACACCCCTTGTTAAATGGTTAGTTAGAGTAATAATTACCTTAGGTAACTATTATAGTATAACAGAAATGATAATAAAATGTCTAATGTCAGAGGTGGGGTGATACTAATCAAACGTTTGATTGGAACGGGATGAGGCCTTGGTGTATATGGATTTTTAGGGTAAAGGATTTTTCTTGATAAACTAATCAAACGATTGATTAAAAGGGTCTGAGGCCTTGGTGTATAAGGTTTTTATGAGGTAAGTAATTTTTTATGAAAAAAAACTAATCAAACGATTGATTAAAAAGAGCAGAAAATTTACCTGAAAAAATTAATCAAACGTTTGATTAAATGTGGATGAAGCCTTGGTATTGCTCTATTTTTTCCTATTAGTTATATCGATACAAATACATACCAAATCCTAAGGTATCTCTGCCCCATGTCAAATAGGTCCGGCGCCATGTACGAATTCGCTGCAGCATCGCTTCACAATCGGGATCATCTGGATTTTCAAGACAATAATTCTCGACTGACATCGAATAAAGCCATTCGTAATCATCCCAGTCATCATCATTAGCAACATAAGACCAAAGTGGGATTAAACCTAATTCTTCCCCAGCCTTAACGGTATCCGCATGGCTTTTACATTCCGACTCGTCTGCACCGCCAAGCGCCTCTAAATACTCAGGACTGGGAGTCTGCTTCCAATAGCCTTCACCTATTAAAATGTGGCCATTTTTCTTTACAAGACGTTTTAGTGTTTTAAGTGTAGGTTCCATTCCGCCCAAGGCATGGGTAGATCCGATACAAATCCCAAAATCATACCCGTCTGGCTCACATCTCTCGATCGCCGTGCTGGCATCTTCCACGATAAACTCAATACTGCCTTCAGGAATTCTATTACTAGCATTCCGCTTTGCTTCCTCAATGGACCCGTTGTACAATTCTATTGCAGTGGCGGTACCCTGGAAGTTTTCCACCAACCGAATTAACAATTCGCATTTACCAGCCCCAATATCAATCACCTTATCTGATGCTTTAGGCGATACAATTCCGAGCATCTTCATAATTTTTGCCGCGCTGATTGGATTACTAAAAGCATGGTTTCGATGGGCAATTGCTGAAAATTTGTTTCTATCCATAGATAATGTCTCCTTTTCCACTAAAAGTGGATGTGAATTATACCTAACGCTATTCTATTTCATTTATTATCTTTATCCCTTGAATGTCAACATATTAATGTAATCTTCTTGTTATTGAAGACATCGAACCCTTTGAAGTTTATTTTCAACTATAATAAGCCAAGCACTCGATTGGGAAGTAATTGTGGCCCTGAGCGCGGAAAATTAGAAATAACGGTAACGATTATTTGCATTACCTTTCACGATCTTATTTAATATAAGCGAGTCATAAAAAATTAAATAAGATGAGGTAATTCATTTGAAAGCACTTATGTTCAAAACATTTGGCGGCCCGGAAGTCCTCGAATATGGTGATATAGCGGAACCTGTGATTGGTTCGGACGAAATACTGCTAAGCATGAAAGCAATTGGTCTGAATTTTGCCGATATATATAGAAGAAAAGGAAACTATCATCTAGCCGGAGAGCCACCCTATATCTTAGGGTATGAAGGGGCTGGAATCGTAGCAAAGACGGGTTCCGATGTCCATGGTATCAGCATTGGCGACCGGATGGCATTTGCCGATGTACCTTATGCAAATGCCGAGCTAGTAGCCGTTCCAGTTGAAAAAGCTATACCAGTGCCTGACACCATTTCATTTGCAGAAGCGGCATCCGTATTGCTTCAAGGATTAACGGCTCATTATTTAACGAAGGATAGCTATGCGGTGAAAAAGAATGATACCGTGTTGGTACATGCTGCAGCAGGCGGTGTGGGGCAGCTTCTTGTTCAAATTGTAAAATTACATGGAGGCACGGCAATTGGCTTAACTTCTTCCTTTGAAAAAAGAGCTGCAGCAGTAGAAGCGGGTGCGGATCAAGTCTTTTTATACAAGGATGACTGGAAGGAACAAGTACTCGAGGAGACGAATGGCAAAGGGGTAGACGTGGTCTACGAATCAGTAGGTTCTACTCTTCAAGATAGCTTTGAGGTTACTCGCACCGGTGGAACGGTCGTATTTTACGGAATGGCAGGGGGCGACCCAGCATTGGTTGACCCAAGGATGCTTATGGATACATCAAAAACTCTGACAGGCGGAGACTTATGGAATGTGCTGACGTCCCGAGAAGAACGAATAGCTCGTTCATATGAGCTGTTTCGGTGGATAGAGGAGGGAAAATTAATAGTTTCCGAACCAACAGTCTTCCCGTTGCACGATGGCAAAGAAGCACACCGTTATCTAGAAAGCCGAAAAAGCATGGGAAAAATTTTATTAATTCCATAAAGAGAAGGTGTTATTCTTTGTGCACCAAACTGGCTTTCGCGATCGGAACGGGCGCCAAAAGGAGCTCAATTATGCCCGTCAGCAGCGAAAAAC
>NZ_JAGGQY010000070.1:70413-86213 GCF_018613105.1 Bacillus sp. ISL-77 | reverse complement strand
CTATGATGCCCGTCAGCAGTGAAAAAAAGATGGAACGGTAACCATAGAAGCACTATGATGCCCGTCAATCATGAAAAAAGGCGGGAGCGGGTTTCATAGGAGTACAATGATCTCCTTTACCTGCGATTTCTAATGTAATTTAATCAGAAGCACCTCAAACGAAAGCTTCCATTATTGAGGGTAAGCCGTTCTCTTTTAGGTACCCCTGCATAGGAAAAAGCGAATATAGAAAAAACGATAAAAGCGGTGTGTTGCTCAGATGAATCACACTGCTTTTTGCACGTTATATAGGAAGATTATGTTAAAATTTTAAGTTTTAAGATTCCTTTTCGGTATTTCAAAGCTGTAAGAATCTAAGCATTTTATGATTGAGGGATATCCTGCTTTATTGTTTTTTCTTTTTTCCAATAAACAGTATTGTATGACTTGTGTGTGTCACATTTGGGCCTCCACTCATATACTAAGTTTGAAAAAAGATTAGTTGTATGACATAGGTGCACTTTCACAATATTGTTAAAAGGGGTAGGATAAATGAATCACAAATGGGTAATAGCAATTGATGCCGGCGCATTCGAGGTAAAAGGAAGAACGAGGGACGAGGTGTTTAAGTTTAGGTCAACAATTGGACCTTACCGCCATCTTCATTTGGTGAATACAGATAGCAGCCAAATGGAAGCCGGCGACTACATCGTCGAGTACGGGGACGAGAAGCTGTTTGTGGGGAATATCGCCTGGCGGGAATGTCATGCAATAAGAGAGCCGAGAGATATTTCGAAGGCGCACGAAGAAACAAAGATCAGGGTACTGGTGGCAGTTCATCAGTATGGTAAAACGGAAGGGAACTGTGTAGTGATTGGGCAGCCGATCCGTGGTATGGTGAATAAAGACAGGGAAAGTATGGAGAACATGCTGAAAGGGGAACACACGATCACGGTGAACAATGTTAGGAAGACGTTTTACATCGAGGAAGTAAAAGTCGCTCCTGAAGGATCTGGGGCATACTTCAGCATGGAAGACAGGCCGGAGGACATCGCGAACATCATCGACGCCGGAAGTGGTACCTTCAACTATTTAAGAGTGGAAGATGGCTACTTTATTGACAGGAAAAGCGGGACCCTTGCTTTCGGTGCTGAAACAGACATGGAAATGACAGAAAAACAAATGGCAGTAGCCATCCTGGCAGAACTTCGGGGCAAGTGGAACTTATACGAACCGACCTATCTTTGCGGAGGAATTGCTGAATATCTTCTGCCATATATTAAAGAGCATTTTAGTAATATCAAGCTAATCAGACCCGTCTTCTACCGGGCAAACGGACACAAAGCATACAGTCCGCAATATGCCAATGCTTTCGGATTTTATTCTATGGGGAAAGCGGTCTTTGTTGATGAATGAACTGAATCGAAAGATCAAGTCCGTCCCTTTCAACCTCGATGACCCTTATGAAAGAGAGCTTCTAGAACATTGTAACCAGTACATTCACTTTGCGACATATATCAAACGCCTGATCCAACGAGATATGGAACAGGGTGTCGGAGTCATTCGTACTCGTAAAGAACATGAAAAGGTAGAAATGAAACTAGAAAAATCTATCGACAAGTCGAAGTTGAAAAGCTTCGGTCTCTAACTCCTATATGGGGTCTTTTTTTTTGGATTCTATAACTTAGGGGTTCCATACCTTTTACCTTTTCTACATTTTCCTCAAAGTAATTTGAATCCATTTTATGGTGTCAGGCACCAGAGTGGATTATCTATGTTTTAAGGTGTCAGGCACCACAAAGTATTATCAATTAAAGAAAAAAAGTTTTTCTTGCAAAAACGCTTTCATTGGGATTATAATATGAATAAATCGATTTACTAAATCGATTTACTAAACCGATTTATCAGAATTACTTTTTAAAAAGGGGTCTTCGTTATGGAAAATGTAATTGTCCCGTTAAATGCTTATGATAGATTTGAAGTGTTGAAGAAGGGGCAAACTTCATTCGTTAGGCACATTGCCGAGTCCGGTGCTTTTGGAATTGAAATTCGCCGTGAATTATTGTCGGACCAAGATCCACCACTAGATAGCATTAGAAAAGAAATAGAACAATATCAACTTTTTACCGTGTACTCGGCTCCGATTGAATTATGGAAAAAAGATCACGGTTTAAATGAAAAGGAATTAAACGAGATCTTTCACGAAGGAATAGCACTTGGAGCTAAATGGATAAAAGTATCACTAGGGCATTTTCATAAAGGTCAATCAAATGTCAGGGAGCTCAATACCTTTTTGAACCATTACCAAGGAATTCAATTGCTAGTTGAAAATGACCAGACGCTTCATGGCGGGAATATCAACCAATTAACGTCCTTTTTTGAAAGCGCCTCCGAGCAGGACACACCAGTAAAAATGACATTTGACGCAGGGAACTGGTACTATTCCGGTCAGGATGTGGACGATGCATTAAGCAAGCTTTCACCATATGTCCATTATCTGCATTTGAAACAGGTAGAAGATGATCATGGCGAGTTCATCACTGTGCCTCTTCAAAAAGATGGGAGTCACAGCTGGGAGAAGGTTATGAATAGTTTACCATCTGAAATCGCAAAGGCGCTTGAGTTTCCTATCGAACCAAAGGAGAAAACAAAAGAGTTTATTCAGATGATAACAGAAAGTGAGGCTTTATCATGCAACAGTTAGATGTGATTACATTTGGAGAAGCGATGGCAATGTTTATGGCTAATCATCCGGGTTCCTTACACGAAGTTGGCCAATTTACCCGGGAGCTTGCCGGTGCAGAAACCAATGTGGCAATTGGGCTTGCCAGGCTTGGTCTCCGCTCTGGTTGGGCAAGCAAAGTCGGAAATGATGCGTTTGGAAGATTTATAATCGAAAGGCTCAAAAATGAAAACGTTGACATTGACCATGTGTTGATCGACAAAAATTATCCGACTGGATTTCAATTGAAGTCAATGGTATTAGAAGGCGACCCAGAGGTTCAATATTTTCGCAAGGGTTCGGCAGCGAGCCATCTAAATAGTAAGGATTTCAATGTAGATTATTTTCAAAATGCAAGGCACTTGCATATGACAGGAATTCCATTAGCCCTCTCGGAAAGCGCCAGAGCCTTTGCAAGACATGCTCTATCGTTTATGAAAAAGAATGGCAAAAAGGTTTCCTTTGACCCGAATTTAAGGCCAACTCTTTGGGCATCACAAGAAGAAATGGTGAAGGAAATTAATGAAGCCGCGTTCCTAGCTGATTACGTGTTACCGGGAATCGCTGAGGGTGAAATCTTAACCGGCTTTAAGGAACCTCGTGAAATCGCTTCCTTTTACTTGGAAAAAGGTGTCGAGCTTGTTGTCATAAAGCTTGGTGCAGAGGGAGCATTTTATAAAACAGCAACCGAAGAAGGAACCGTTCGCGGTTTTCATGTCGAAACGGTTGTTGATACCGTTGGTGCGGGCGATGGCTTTGCAGTTGGGGTAATCAGTGGATTACTCGAAGGTCTCCGCGTTCATGATGCGGTTTCTAGGGGAAATGCAATTGGTTCGTTAGCGGTTCAATCACCTGGTGATAACGATGGCTATCCAACCAAAGATGAGTTAGCAAAATATATAGAAAATAACTTAGAGGGAGTGAAATAACATGAAACAAACGATTGCCAAACAACGATGGTTACGTCTGATTCCAATTGCTTTTATCACTTACAGTCTTGCCTACCTTGACCGTGCTAACTATGGGTTCGGTGCTGCTTCAGGATTGGCTGAGGACCTTCACATTACAGCGGGTACTTCTTCCTTACTTGGGTCGCTATTCTTCTTAGGTTATTTCTTTTTCCAAGTGCCTGGAGCCGCTTTTGCAGAGAAAAAGAGTGCAAAAGTCCTTATTTTCTGGTCATTGATTGCTTGGGGGTTATTAGCTTCTTTTACAGGGATGATCACCAATATTAAATTATTATTTGTGATTCGCTTTGCCCTAGGGGTAGTGGAAAGTGCGGTAATGCCGTCCATGCTTGTACTCTTAAGTAACTGGTTTACGAAAGCAGAGCGTTCTCGTGCGAATACGTTCTTAATCTTAGGAAACCCTGCAACCGTGTTATGGATGTCAATTGTTTCTGGTTATTTAGTTAACTCTGTGGGCTGGAGATGGATGTTTATTGCCGAAGGTCTTCCTGCCGTTATTTGGGCATTTATTTGGTGGAAAGTTGTAAATGACAAACCAAGAGATGCAAAATGGTTAACCGAACAAGAAAAGAATGATTTTGAACAACAATTAGCAAAAGAACAAGAAGGTATCAAGCCGGTAAAAAATTACGGCGAAGCCTTTAAATCAAAACCAGTTATTTTGTTAAGTGCTCAATATTTCCTTTGGAGCATTGGTGTATATGGGTTTGTCATGTGGCTTCCTTCTATTATTAAAGCAGCGCCAAATATGGATATTGTAAAAACAGGCTGGTTGTCTTCTGTACCTTATATTTTAGCCATTATTCTTATGTTAGTAGCTTCTTATTTCTCTGATAAAACATTGAACCGAAACGCCTTTGTTTGGCCATTCCTATTAATTGGTGCAGTCGCATTTTATGCCTCTTATGCCATTGGAACGGACCATTTCTGGATTTCATTTGTCTTATTAGTCATTGCCGGTGGTGCGATGTATGCTCCATATGGTCCATTCTTTGCGATCATTCCTGAAATCCTCCCTCGTAACGTGGCTGGCGGCGCGATGGCCCTTATTAACAGCATGGGTGCATTAGGATCGTTTGTTGGTTCCTATATCGTAGGATATTTAAATGATTCTACAGGTGGATTCGGTGCTTCATATATCTTTATGGCAGGATCTTTATTCCTTTCCGCTATATTAACAATTTGGGCGGTAAAAGCTGCAAAAAAGGAAAGAAACAAACCATCTGATGTAAATATGAGTGCATAAAAAACTGTCAACAGCTTTGGGATTTCTCCAAGGCTGTTACTAATTGTATATAACATAATAGAGAGAAGAGGAGTTTTTAAAATGGGAGTAGAAGAAATCAAAAAACGGGCGGTTGTTGCGGTCATTCGAGGGGCTAATATGGAAACCATCATTCCAATGGCTCATGCCCTAAAAGAAGGCGGAGTTACTGCTCTGGAAATTACGATGGAAACCCCAAAAGCATTAGCGATAATTGAAAAAGCGGCGGATGTGTTTGGTGATGAGATTTTTGTAGGGGCCGGAACGGTTTTGGACGCTGAGACTGCCCGTGCAGCCATTTTGTCGGGAGCAAAGTTTGTTTTTTCACCGACTGTTCGGAAGGAAACGATCGAGATGACGAAACGGTATGGGGTCATTAGTGTCCCTGGTGCATTTACCGCAACCGAAATTCTAACTGCCTATGAGTATGGTGCCGATGTGATTAAAGTATTCCCTGCAGGAAGCGTAGGCCCTGGATATTTTAAAAATCTAGCGGGTCCACTGCCGCATATTCCGTTAATGCCGACAGGCGGGATTGATATGGAAAATGCCAAGGATTATATCCGTGCTGGAGCGGTTGCTGTGGGTGTCGGAAGTTCGTTGGTTGATTCGAAAAAAGCATTAACCGATGAGTATCTAAGGTTGATAACCGAGAATGCAAGGAAGTTAATGGAAGAAGTCCAGTCAGCTCGGTAAGTATAAGGGGAGGATGACCATAAGTGGCGAGTACTTGGTTATAAACAAGTGCTTTGTCATTTAGGGGGTCATCCTCCTTTGTTTACATGTGGGCGACTTTGAATCGATCATTACTGGAAAATTAGTAGATTTGCCGCTAAAATGAAGTCAGTGAACCAAGAGGAAAGAGGAAGATAGGCATGGAAAAAGTAACAATGGCCGATGTAGCAAAAGCGGCAGGCGTGTCAAAAAGTACCGTTTCTCAATACTTAAATAAACGGTTTGAATATATGGGGGAAAAAACCAAGCTTAAAATTGAAGAAGCGATTGAAGAACTTGGCTACCAGCCCAATTTTATCGCAAGAAGTCTAAAGCAAAAGCGAACCTCTATGGTTGGAATCATTGTTGCCAATATTATGCATTATTTTTCAACTGAAATTAGCCGTGCCATTGAGGATTTTTGTCATCAACATGATTTGCATGCCATCATCTGTAACGCGGATGATGATCCCGAAAAAGAGAAGAAATATATTGAAATGTTGAGAGCAAAGCAGGTAGATGGTCTGATCATTTTTCCTACTGGACAAAATAATGATTTATATAAAACCATGGTGCGTCAAGGCTATCCTGTTGTGTTTATAGATAGAAGAGTCGAGAATCTTGATGTGTTTTCAGTAATTACGGATAATACCGATTCCACTTACAAGGCCTTGCAGCATTTCATAGCGAAGGGTCACAAGAATATTGCCTTTGTGGTGCAGCCGCTATCGGTTAGTACTCGAATCGATCGATTGGCAGGATATAAAAAGGCCTTAACAGATGCAGGATTAGAGGTAAATTCAGATTTCATTATCGAATCAAGTATCTCGGAAATGAAAAGCAAACTAGAACAGCTCTTTTCATTAAAGGTTAAGCCAACGGCTCTCTTTGCTGCCAATGATCGTGTATTTATGGCGGTGGGGGAGTTTTTAAAAGAAAAGGGAATTAAGCTTGGGAAAGAGCTTGAGTTGATTGTATTTGATAATATCCCATTCTCCAACATGCTAGAGGCTCCCATTTCCTTCATCATTCAGCCGGCAACAGATATGGGAAAAAAGGCGGCCGAACTGTTATTCCAACAGATTAATAAAGAACAAGCACCTCCTGAAGTGTTTGTTTTTCCAAGCAAGATGCTGTAAAAGGATTCATTAGTGCCTGACACCAAAACTGGTTCAGGCACACTTTGTTCATTGAAAAACGCTTACAAATGAAGTATAATCAATTCATAAACCGATTTAGTAAACCGATTTATCTAAACCCCATGTAGAGGAGTTTGATTATGAAAATACAACTTGCTTTGGATCGGATGGAAATAGCAGAAGCCATCGAGTTAACAAAGAAAGTAGAGGATTCCATTGATTGGATTGAGGTGGGTACTTCACTAATCAAAGAATTCGGTGTGGCCAGCATAAAAGAGATGAAACAAGCATTTCCAAATAAAGAGATTGTTGCCGATATAAAAACGATTGATAATGCCCGTTATGAATTTGAACTGTGTTTTGATGCTGGGGCTGATATTGCTACCGTCATGGGAGTTTCTCCCCTTGTAACAATTGATACCTGCATGGAAGTAGCCAATCGTTATCAAAAAAAGGTCATGATTGATCTGTTAAATACGTCTGATCAACAAAAAAGAGACTTACGGAAATATAAGGACGCCATATTTTGCGAGCACGTGAGTAAGGACCAACAAGAGGAATTAGGCAGTCAAAATCACGGAACAAAGCCAAGTGATTTTTCAGAATTTCAGGTAGCGGCAGCTGGTGGGATTACCCTAGATTCGATCGAAGACCTCGTAGGGTCTTTAAACCTAGCCGTTGTGATTATTGGCTCTGCTATTACGAAAGCGGATAATCCGTCAGCGTCAGCGGCACAATTTAAACAACTTATTTTACAAACGGAGGGAAATAGAACATGTTAGTCATTATTCCTACTATATTAAAAGAAGTGGAAACGGTCCTTAGCCAAGTGGAAGAGGAGCAGCTTCAAGAGTTAGCGGTTCAATTGCAAAAAGCCAAGCGGATTTTTGTCATTGGAGAAGGACGGTCCGGGTTAATGGCAAAATCATTTGCGATGCGCTTAATGCATTTGGGAGCAACGGTCTTTGTTGTAGGGGAAACCATCACTCCGTCCATTGCTGAAGGTGACCTTTTAGTGGCGATCTCAGGTTCAGGTACAACGAAAAATGTGGTTTGGACGGCTGAAAAAACGCATTCACTTGGTTGTTCGGTAATGGCTGTAACCACAAATCCAGAGTCTCCATTAGCTATGGCGGCAACGCAGATTCTTCATGTACCCGCAGCGACAAAATACCGCCGCGAGAATGAGTTGAAAACGATCCAGCCGCTTGGTTCTTTATTCGATCAATGTGCTCATATTCTATTTGATACCTTATGCCTGCTTTTCAGCCAGCTTAACGAAGTGGATCACACGCTAGCTTTCGGCCGACATAGCAATTTAGAATAGGAAAAGTGAATGGTGCCTGACACCAATTCGGTCATCGCCGAATTGGTGTCAGGCACTCTTTTTTTTGAAAGTGTTTTGAAATCAATAATAACCGCCTAGACTAGAAACCCTCTTTTGATGTATTAGAATAACAGGGATGAATGGAGGAAATGAACTTATGTCTAATTTACCAAATTGCCCAAAATGTAATTCCGAATACACGTACGAGGATGGAAGCCTTTTTGTTTGCCCAGAATGTGCTCATGAATGGAATTTAGAAGTAGAATCAGAAAATGAAGTTCAAAAAATTGTTAAAGATTCTAATGGAAATGTTTTAACCGATGGGGACTCTATCACAGTCATCAAAGACCTAAAAGTAAAAGGAAGTTCATCTGTTTTGAAAGCAGGTACAAAGGTTAAAAACATCCGTTTAGTTGATGGAGATCATAATATTGATTGTAAAATTGATGGTTTTGGCGCGATGAGCTTAAAATCTGAATTTGTTAAGAAGTTATTATAGTGTCTAAGAATGAAAAGGGCTAGGTATAAAGCCTAGCACCTAGTAATTCCCCATTTCCACATGATAGTTTTTCTCGGTAAGAACTTTATGCAGCTGTTCAATATGATCGTGATTTTTTGTCTCGACTGAAATCTCAATTTGGGCATAGCCGGGATAAATATCTTTGCCAATCCGATGGAGATTAACAGATTGAACGTTCGCATCCAAATCGGTTATCGAGCTTAAGACTCGTTGCAGTTCACCAGGTTTGTCTTTTAAGGTAATCGTAAAATTCGCATACCTTCCAGATTCAACTAAACCGCGTTCGATAATTCTTGAAATAAAATTCATATCTACATTTCCGCCGCTTAATACAGCAACCACTTTTTTCTCCTTAATATTCAATTTTTCATAAAGTAAGGAAGTAAGTGAGACGGCGCCCGACCCCTCAACTAAAAGCTTATTCCTCTCCAAAACCATTAGCATGGTCCTGGCAATTTCCATTTCATCGACACAAAAAACATCATCAACGTATTTTTGAACGATTTCAAAGGGCTTCAGCCCTGGTTTTTTAACCGCGATCCCATCAGCCATTGTGGGTGTGGAGTCAACCATTACAGGTTTATTTTCAAACAAGGACTGCTTCATACTTGGGCAGGCAAGGGCTTGAACACCATAAACAGATATATGAGGATTTTTTTCCTTTACTGCCATAGCAACTCCAGCAATCAGTCCGCCGCCGCCAATTGGGCAAATAACCGCCTCAACATCTGGAAGCTGGTCGAGGATTTCTAACCCGACCGTACCTTGTCCTGTCATGATAGCCTCATCGTCAAAAGCATGAATAAAGGTCGCATCGAGTTGATCTTTCAGTTTTAATGCATAGGAGAGAGCATCATCGAATGTGGCACCCTCTAAAATTACTTCAGCGCCATATTGTTTTGTGGCTAGGATTTTACTAAGTGGAGCGCCTTTAGGCATCACAATTTTGCATGGTACGCCGAGCATTTGACTTGAATACGCTACTCCTTGAGCATGGTTTCCAGCAGAAGCAGCGATTACTCCCTTTGTTAGTTCTTCCTTTGAAAGTGAATTAAGCTTATTGTAAGAGCCCCTTACTTTAAAGGAGCCTGTTTTTTGAAGGTTCTCAAGCTTTAAATAGACTTCATTATGAGCGAGCTGACTAAATGTTTTGGAATAATCAAGGGGTGTCATATGGACAATTCCCTTCATTTTATCCCGTGCAATGATGATATCATCGATGTTCAAGTTTTTCATCCTCCGTCCACAAGGTTCTTCTTTTTAGGATGTACTGGAGAAAATAAACTATGTCCAATTTTTACAAATTGTCAAAAAGCTATGGTTCAGTCGGTTACAGAAAAGGATTTATCGTGTTAATTGTGGTAATTTAAAAAGAGGGAAAGAAAGTCGTCAGTAGAGTCTTCTCTAGATCCTCTATAAAAAGCCTCCTTAGATATACTAATTATAAATAATAGGTGCGGCCTCTAGAATCAAATGCAGTAGGTCCTAAAAGATAATATAATAGGACTTAAGGCAAAATGCATAAGGCAGGGACTTGAAATGAAGGAACAACCGCAAGCAGATACTCCAAATTCGCACATAAATCGAAATGGGCTTACGCCTGAATATATTGAAACTCTCCATAAGCTAAGGGAAAAATTACTCTCCGGAATTCAACATGCTGATCGAGATTTGGTAGCCGAATATCAAAGAGACGCGTCTCTGCAATTTAGAGATGATCAATTAAAGATTCTTAACAGAGTCCCAAATGATAAAGTCCGATCTTATAAAAATATTCTATTATCACACAATACCCTTTATAGCTATGTGGCTGAAAAGGGCGGATTAAGTCCGTGGCAAAGCCACTTTATATCAGAAAAATATGCAATTATGATCGAGCATGCCGAAACCTTTGCTGAACTAGAAAAAATACATTTAAATATGGTAACAGAGTATTCCGACCCTACCATCCGAAAATCGAAAAGTGACAACTTAACCATTGTAGAGAAAGCAGAGAACTATATAGAGATGAACTTTTCGGAGGACATTTCCATGGAGGAAATGGCAGAGAAATTACATGTTCATCCTTCACATTTAATGCGTACCTTTAAGAAAGAAAAAGGAATCACTATCAGTAATTATCGAAATCTGAGAAGAATAAGAGAAGCAAAAGAGCTGATCCTATTTTCAAATCTTTCGATGACTGAAATTGCATATATGGTGGGGTTCAGCAACCCTCAGTATTTTTCTAAATTTTTCAAAGAGATAGAAGGAGTAACTCCTGTAGAGTTTAAAAAGAAGAGGAAGAAACCTCAATAAATGAAGAGACGTATGTGATCTTTTAGTTGGTGCATGAGAAATCATGCACCTATTTATTTTGCCCTTCTTATTCTAGCTGCATTATTTTATCTCTTCATTTGTTTAAAAATTCATGCAATTATACTATAAAAACATGCAATTATAGTGCAAAAGTGTAATTGCGATTCGATGTATACTAATCACGTACCAGATAAAGCGTTTACAAAAAAAGAAAAAATTCAGGGGAGGGTTACACATGAAGAAGTTTGGAGCAAGAGACCAAGTTGGATATGCGCTAGGAGATATTGGGGGAAGTTTCGTTAACTTATTTATAGGCGGATTTTTCTTAATGTTTTGTACCTATGTATTAGGTGTAAGCCCTTACTTTATGGGAACTATGTTTTTATTAGGTAAATTCTTTGATGCCATTTGTAATGTGATTATGGGCACGATTCCAGACCGTTGGAAATTAGGGAAATCTGGCGATAAATTCTTACCTTATATTAATATTTCTAAATGGATATTAGCAGCTTCTTGTTTATTAGCTTTTGCTGATGTATCTAGTTTGGGTACTACAGCCACTCATGTTTGGGTAGTATTCGTTTATTTATTCTTCTGTGTTGCGTACACAGCCGATTCCATCCCTTATGGTTCACTTGCATCTGTTATTACAAATGATCCTGTTGAACGCACAAAATTATCTCGTGCTCGTGCTATTGGGGGTATGGTTGTTGGACTTGGATTCTTATCCTTTGTTCCCATGTTTATCTATGATAAATCTGGATCTGTCATTCCAGAAGCATTCTTCCAGATTGCCATTGTGTTTAGTATTTTATCAGTATTAGCTTATACAGGACTTGTAAAATTATCAACAGAACGTATTCATGATGATCAACCGGGAGGAACAAAATCCGATTATAGTTTTAAGGATGCATTTACAGTAGCAATTAAAAATAGACCGTTAATCGGTATGATGGTTGCATCAATTGGCTCGCTTCTTATGATAAATGGTGTAAGCCAATTAGCTCCAATTGTTTTTGCAGAACGTTATCATATGCCAGGTGCTTTTGCTATTAACTCATTCATTAGCATTGGTGTTACGCTCGTGTTATTCGCTATCGTTCCTAAACTGGTTGTAAAGTTTAATAAACGAAATTTAGTTATTGTCACATCCATCTTCAGTTTAGTTGCGTCCTCTTTAATGACATTGGTTACATTTGAAAATGTATACATGTTCATGGTTTTATATAACCTTGCTACAATCGGTTCATCTGTTTTCGTTATGGTTGTGTGGGCTCTTGTAACAGATTGTATTGACTTTGCAGAACTTCAAACAGGAAAACATTACGAAGGAACACTTTATTCCCTCTATTCCTTTGCTCGTAAAGTAGGAATGGGATTAGGTTCTGCTATCGGAAGTTACGCTTTAGGTTGGGTTGGTTTCGTTGCTGGAGCAAAATCTCAATCACCTGCAGTAGCAGAAGGCGTATTAAAAATGTACACTGGTATGCCAATCATTGCCTTCGTTATCATGATAATCGGCGTAGCTTTAATCTATAACCTAAATTCAAAGAGAACAAATGAAATGTATGCAGCATTAAAATTAAGAAGAGCGTCTTAATAAGGAGATTTCTTAATGGTGAAAGCTCATTAAAATGAAATTGCAGGAGAGGAGAGGTTCATATGCGTACTAGATTCCTTTCAAAAATGACAAATGGGGAAGTCGAAGAATATTTAGATCGAAATGATATTATATATGTTCCAGTTGGAGTAACGGAAACTCATGGAGCTTTACCGCTGGATTCGGAAACCGTTTTAGCGGAAGCTCTTGCATTAAAAATGGCTGAAGAATCAGATGGGCTTGTTTTGCACAACTTACCTTATTTCTTTGCAGGCGGAACGATTGTTGGCCGCGGAACAATTCAAATGAGTGTAAAAGACGGAATGGCTTATTTAGATAAGATTGCAAAGTCACTACTAAAACAAGGCTTTAGACGACAAATTTATATCACCAGTCATGGTCCAGCTTATTTGACAGTAAGCGGCATGGTTCGCGATTTCTTTGACGAAACAAAAGTGCCTGCTTTGTATATGGATGTATTAAAAGCAGCAGAGGCAACTAATTTCAATCTGATGGATGCATTTCATGATATGACCATCGGTGCTTATAAAGTTTTAGGCAGAATAGAAGATGTGCCATTGAATGTACCTGAATCTCATTCTGTTACTTATGATGTTCAACATATGTTAGCAGGGATGGGTAAGAATCCTGGTAATACATTGGGAAAATACGCTTATCAATCCGGCGCAGTGGGTTCTTACTTTGATGAACCATCTGATCATATGGCTACACCGCTATTAAAAACACCCGAAGAAAGAGAAGCACATGCAGATGCGGGTGTTCAAGCAATTAATAAACTTGTAAAGGCATTGGATATGCCGACAATCGTTGAAACACTTCATCAAGTGGATGTTTATACGAAGGATATGATTCTTCCTAGATACGGGGGACATCTGTTAGGCGGAAAAGCCGTAAAAAACAATAAATAAATATTCCTAATTGTAATACCAATACCGAAAAGCACTAGAATATATGATATCGAATTTGCTAAGGTTTTTATATTAAGATAAAGAGGCGGCAGGGATATGGTTCCTGCCGTCTTAGCAAATGTTCTGTACCGTTAATGAGAATGCAAACTACTTTCTTCCATCCAATAAGCTTCCCGTATATTAATCTGCTTACGAATTTTCCGGGTGACATCAATAGTGATTTCACCTTCTTCGTACAAGTTCTGAATTTCATCTCTTTCTGCTTGAAAGGCTTTCACTCGTAATTCTCTTTGTAATTGTGTGTAGTGAGTAGAATCTGCGCCTTTTTTGGCTAGTTTTAATTTCATGATCAATTCGCTATATTCTCCGATAATGACTAAATAAATATTGGCATTTTCAGAAGTCATTTGATTCTTCAAATACTGAATAGCTGCTTTCGCCATGTTTACTTTTAGTCGGATGATCTTTTTAATTTGTGCTTGGCGATGTTTAAGCCGTTCTTTGTTATTTGGCAGAAAAAGATGAACAACCTGGTACAAACTTCTTTTAACCAAGGTCCAAATAAATAATCTACGGTAGTGGATTCGGTTTGTAACAGCGAGCCTCATCCGATGGATATGTTCTTCAGACATATAAGTCATTTCACGGTCAATTTGTCCCTCTTTTTTCAATTTTTCGATGTAGTTGGCTTCGGCATCAAGGGCCTTCATCCGAATTTCATTTTCTACTAATTTCAGTCGCTCGGAGTTTTCATCACTTACATTAGTTAGGCGATTCCGAATTTGAGTGTATGCTGAAATAACGGAGACAGCCGCTCCACGATTTTCATCATTCATCAATTCCCGAATCGAACGAATCGCGGAGTCAATTGTCCGGAGCATAGCAACCTGTTCCATTTCCTCCTTAAGTTTATCCGTATTTCCTTTATCCGGCTTGGCGAGAATCGGCAAGAAAGTGCTCGCTGCTACAAGTGTTACAAGTATTACCCCAGCAGCAATAAAGATGAATAACGAGCGCTGAGGAAAGGGACTTCCATCCTCGAGTACATAGGGAATCGTAAATGCACCGGCTAGTGTAACAGCCCCTCGTACACCTGAAATCGTAATGATGCCAATCGCTCTCATCGAAGGCATTTGGATTTGCTTTTTCAGCCAGCCCCAATGCCAGGCAGCCCCGATCCACAAGAAGCGAAGGACGAAAAGTGAAGCAGAAATGATGAAAATATACTTACTCACTTCCCAATTATTAAACAATGGGTCTTGAAAAATTTCACTAATGACACTTGGTATTTGTAAGCCCAGCAGCACAAATACCAATCCGTTCAGAATATAGATAAGTACGGTCCAGGTACTTTGAGAAACCACTTGCAATTGCATTGCAGGGGATTGGTCACGATCGCGATAGATGGTATGAACAATTCCTGCTGCTACGACAGATAAAATGCCGGAGAGATGGAAATGCTCAACCAGGTAAAAAATCACAAAAGGGGTGAGGAGTTGGATGAGCATGTGAATCGTTACATCCTCCATCCCGAGCCGTCGAATAAAGATTTTCAATTGGATAATAAGGACGGCAAGAATGGCACCACCTACTAAACCTCCAATGGAAATAACTAAAAAGCTCCAGCTTGCCTCAGCCAATGAAAAAACACCCGTCACAGTGGCGGCTACTGCAAATTTAAACGCTACTAAACCGGAAGCATCATTCATTAGCCCTTCCCCTTCAAGGACATGCATAATTGTTTGCGGTATCTTTACCCTGCTTGAAATGGCACTCACGGCAACGACATCAGTAGGAGAAAGGATGGCCGCTAACGCAAAAGCAGCAGGCAATGGTATCGACGGGATGAGCCAATAGATTAAGTATCCAATTGCGAATACGGTAACAAACACAAGCCCAAGAGCTAGCAATAGGATTGGTTTTCGTAATTTCCATAATGCGTGCCGTGAAACATTTTTTCCATCATGAAAAAGCAGGGGAGCGATAAATAAAACGAAGAACAATTCCGGCTCCATTGGGATATGAATTCCTATTGGAAGTGCCGCAAGTAAAACCCCTAGTGCAATTTGAACCAGCGGCACTGGTATGTATGGCATAAAATGATGGATGAAACTAGACAAGCCGATAACAGCGAGCAATAAAAGTGTAAGTAGAAAAAATTCCATTTCATGTCTCCTCTCCTAAGTATTTTGTGTAACAAAGATATTTTTCAACACATTAGAGAGGGTAATTTCACTTTTTTAAAAAAATAAGCGAACAGTGAATGGCACTGTCCGCCAAAATTGGTTCGGTAGTAAGGACAGGAAGGGTATGGTGCTCGAGAAGGTGGAAAAAACGGTG